>DATEIR010000163.1:0-51204 GCA_035278885.1 Gemmatimonadales bacterium
TTCCGCAATCCGCCGCGGCCAGCCGGAGCGACAGCTCCCTGGCGGACGGCGGCCGATCGGTGGGGTCCTTGGCCAGGCAGGATAGCACGAGGTCGTCGAGTACGCCGGGAATCGGCGCGCTCGACCGGGCCAACGGCGGCACGGGTGACGCCTGGGCGTGCTGCAGGATGAGTCCCATCGGGGTCTCGGCGGTGAAGACGAATTGGCCGGTCAGGAGCCAGTATGCCACACAGCCGGTCGCGTAGATGTCGGCGCGCCCGTCCACATCGGTTCCCATCGCCTGCTCCGGCGCCATGAACGCCGGGGTGCCCTGCACCGCCCCCTCCTGGGTGTGCACCGGACGGGCCTCCGTCGAATGGTGGGCTGCCCCCACGATGCCGAAGTCCAGCACCTTCACGAAGTCGTACTCCTCGCCGTACCGGCAGAGGAAGATGTTCGCGGGCTTGATGTCGCGGTGCACCAGGCCGGTCGCATGGGCTTCGCTGAGCGAGTGGCACACCTGGCGCAGCAGGTAGATCACCCGCTCCGGCGGCAGCGGGCCGAACCGGCGCAGCAGCGATTCGGCGTCCAGGCCGTCCAGCAGCTCCATCGCGTAGTAGAAGCCGCCATCCGCCGCCACGCCGAAGTCGAAGAGCTCGACCGTATGAGGGGAGCGGAGCCGGGCGATCACCTGGGCCTCACGCTCGAAGCGCCGGGCCGCCTGCTCCGAGACACCGGCGGCGGAGGGGCGGATCAGCTTGATCGCGGCGGGGCGGGCCAGCATGCGGTGGCGCGCTCGCCAGACTTCGCCCATCCCTCCCTCGCCCAGCTTCTCCTCCAGCCGGTAGCTGCCCAGCTCGCGAGCCCGGCGCACCTCGGTACCGAGGTGATAGACCACGCCCGCGCCGACCCAGGCCATCGCCACGACGAGCAGATAGGGAAACACCAGCCCGAAAAAGAACTGCCGCGCGTCGATCTCGATGGAGAGCGCGCCGGTGGCCATCATCAGGCCGATGATCACGGAGACCGAGCTGACCGAGGCCAGCGCGGCCAGCGACGCCCTCCGCGGAGAGGTGGGGACGACGATGGTGAACAGCACCACCCAGACCGCCACCCAGGACAGGCCGAAGAATCCCTGGTGCCGCTCCAGGCCGGAGGCGTCGCTGAACTCGCCCGCGGCGATGGCGTAGCTGCTCACGATCTCGAAGATCAGGCCCAGCGTCATCGCGCGCGGCGGCGGAACCCGGCGGATGACCGCCGCGAGCAGCACCGCCACGACGATGGCGATCACCGCCGGGGCCCATTGGATCGGGCTGCCCACGAAGCGTGCCCGCTCCTGGGGAATCGCCAGCATCGGGAAGACCCCGGCCAGGAAGTAAACCAGGGCGTAGAGCACGGCGAGGATCTGGAGGCGGGCGGCGGACTGGCCCAGCACGTCGGACGGGAGGCCGACGGAGCTCTCGCCGCCGCTCGAAGCGCTGGCCGCCGCCGTGAGCAGGGTGACCTGCTCCGGCATGGGGCGCTCCGCTGCGCGATAGTCGAGCGTCATGCCGACCTCGTCCAGCATGGGTCGCCGGGGTGCTGCCCGGCGCGGGCGTGGGGGAGGGGTTCAGCACGAGTTTACCGCCCTCGGGCCCGATGCGCACGGCGATGCCCCCCGGGACACGCACTCTGTCCGGCCGCGACCACTCACGACGCAATGCCTGATACCGGGGAGCTGAGCTTGGCCGGCCCCGACGAATCGTCGGCGGCCGGCCGCCGCGCGAGGCGTGGGCGGAGACGTGACACCGGATCACGAATCCGACGAAACCATCCGCGGCGATCCCCCGTCCAATATGGAACACCGAGCGATTCGACGCGCCACAACAGGAAAGGACGGAGTATGGTGGTCAAGTTTCTGGCTCGCGCGGCCGTTACCGGCCTGCTGCTGAGCCTCGCGGCCCCCGTGAGCGGGGCGGCCCAGGAAGCGGCGGTCACCGACAGCAGCTTCCTCCAGATGGCCGGCAGCATCGGCCTGCTGCAGGCCAAGCTCGCCAAGATGGCCCAGAACAAGGCGTCCAGCCCCGCCGTGCGGGACTTCGGCAAGAAGATGGAGGCGGACTACGCCCAGTTTAACGAGGCGCTCGCGGCCGGCGCCAAGCAGGCCGCCTACCCGTCTCCGGTGGTGATCCGCCAGCACAAGCAGGTCTACGACAAGTTCGACAAGACCGGCGGCTCGTCCTTCGACAGGAAGTACATGGCCCAGGTCGTCGCCGACCAGAACGAGGCGGTGCGGATCTTCCAGCACGAGGCCGAGCACGGCAAGATCGCCTCGGTCAAGGAGCTGGCGGCCAAGCTGCTGCCCTCCCTCGAGCAGCACGTGTCGCTGGCCACCCAGACCGCCAGCTCGGTGGGCGCCGAGGTGACCTCCGCGAACGACGGGGATCGGCAAGGCTCGTAGCACGCGCGCAGCCCCCTGACAGAGCCGCCGCCAGGAGCTTCAGGCTCCCGGTGGCGGCTCTTGCTGCCCGTACCCGCGAAGGGAACCGCCCCGCCCTGCCCGGCGTTTTACCGCGGGATCCCCGCCCACTCATGTAAGTTGAGGTTGTCATGCAGGGGGTCCGGTCCAGCCGAGAGGAGCAAACGGATGAGCGAGCAGGAGCGGAGCGCGGCCCCCGTGGCCGTGGGGCAGCAGACCGAGGTGGCGGTGCTGGCGGGAGGATGCTTCTGGGGAGTCGAGGATATCCTGCGGGATGTACCCGGGGTACTCGAGACCGACGTCGGCTACACCGGCGGCTGGCTGGAGAATCCGACCTACCACGACACCCACGACAGCAAGTCGGGCCACGCCGAAGCGGTGCGGATCACCTTCGATCCCTCGGTGCTGAGCTACGAGGAGCTGCTGGAGAAGTGGTTCTTCCGGTTGCACGACCCGACCACGCTCAACCGCCAGGGCAACGACGTCGGGACGCAGTACCGCTCGGCCATCTTCCCCCAGTCCCGGGAACAGCGGGAGGCCGCGGAGCGGGTCATCGCCCGGGTGAACGCGTCGGGAAAGTGGAAGCGGCCGATCACCACGTCGGTCGAGCCGGCCGCCACCTGGTACAGCGCCGAGGCCTACCACCAGGACTACCTGCGGAAGCACCCCGGCGGCTATACCTGCCACTTCCTGCGGGACTAGCGGGCGCTCATCCGGCCCGCTCGAAGGCCAGGAGCCGTGCCTTGACCTCGAGACCTCCGGCAAATCCGGTCAACTCGCCCCGCGCACCCACCACCCGGTGGCAGGGGGCCACGATGGAGAGCGGGTTCCGGCCGCTCGCCGCGCCGACCGCGCGGGCGGCGCCGGGATGCCCGATCTGGGCAGCCAGCTCCGCGTAGGTGCGGGTCTCCCCGAACGGAATACTCCGGAGCGCGGTCCACACCTTCTGCTGAAAGGGCGTCCCGCCCGGATCGAGCGGGAGCTCGAACTCGGTGCGTCGCCCCGCGAAATATTCTCCCAGCTGGCGTTCGGCTTCCCGGAGCAGCGGATGATCCGGCGCCGGCGTGGCGCCATCGAGCCGCACCCGGCCCGGCGGATCGTCGGGCCAGAGAATGGCGACCAGCCCATGGTCGCTGGCCACCAGCGTGAGCAGACCAACGGGAGACCGCACCTGCGTGGACGTTAAGGGCATGTCATTCTCCTGAGCATCGTAGGATCGTCGTGTGCGAGGCTCAAGGTAGCGGCGGGTCGAGCGGACGTCTCGCCATTTTCGGACAGGAGGGCAGCCCCGCCAGGATGTCCGAAAATGGCTAGCATACCGGGTCCGGCCGACCTATCCTCCGGCATGTCCCACGACCACCGCCGCCTCTACAATGCGCTGACCGCCCGCGACTCCCGCTTCGACGGCATCTTCTTCGTGGGCGTCACCTCGACCCGGATCTACTGCCGCCCGATCTGCCGGGTGAAGGCCCCCAAGGCGGCCAACTGCCGCTTCTTCGACAGCGCCCAGGAGGCCGAGCAGGCCGGCTTCCGGCCCTGTCTCCGCTGCCGTCCGGAGCTGGCTCCCGGCAACGCCCCGGTGGACGACGCGGGTCGGATCGCCCAGCTCATCGTGCAGCGGCTGTGGGAAGGCCATTTCGACGGCGAAGCCGGTCTGGAGGCGATCGCGGACGAGTTCGCCCTCAGCTCCCGGCAGATCCGCCGGATCGTCCGGACCCAGCTCCGGGTTTCACCGATTCAGCTCCTGCTCACCCGCCGGCTCCTCCTGGCCAAGCAGCTTCTCACCGAGACTCGCTGGCCGGTCGCCGAGGTGGCGTTCGCCAGCGGGTTCGGCAGTCTGCGCCGGTTCAACGACGCCTTCATCCGGCGGTACGGCATGCCGCCGACCCGTCTCCGGCGCAACGCGGACGGTGAGGTGCCGCCGGCTGCCGGCGGGGACACGGCGGCGCTCCTCCTGGCCTACCGGCCGCCATACGATTGGGAAGGGATCCTCGACTTCCTGGCCGCCCGGGCGCTGGCCGGGGTCGAGCAGGTGACCGACCGCGCCTATGCCCGGACCGTACGGCTGGGCCAGGCGGAAGGATGGATTCGGGTGACCCGGGCTCCGAAGCGCGACGCCCTCATACTCGAGTTCACTCACAGCCTCACGCCCGCCCTGCCCGCGCTGCTCGGCCGGGTGCGCGCCCTGTTCGATCTGGACGCGCGCCCGGACCTGATTCGTCGGCGGCTGGTGACCGATCCCGTCCTGGCCGCGGCCGTCCGGGCCAGGCCCGGTACCCGGGTGCCGGGGGCGTTCCACGGCTTCGAGCTCGGATTGCGGGCCATTCTGGGGCAACAGGTGACGGTCGCCGCCGCTACCACGCTCGCGGCCAGGGTGGTCGAGGCAATCGGCGAGCCGATCGCGACCCCCATACCCGAGCTCAATCGCCTCTCACCCTCGCCGGAACGTGTGGTCCGGGCGGGTGCGGACGCGATCGCGCGCCTGGGGATCCTCACCTCCCGCGCCCGGACCCTGGTCGCGCTGGCCGAGGCGGAGCGCTCCGGCCGGCTCCGGCTCGACGCCGGAGCAGGGCACGACCCGGAGGAGGCAATCCGTCGGCTGGCGGAGCTGCCCGGCGTCGGCCCCTGGACAGCGCACTACATCGCGATGCGTGCGTTCCGCTGGCCCGACGCGTTTCCCAAGGAGGACATCGCGGTGCGCCGCGCCCTCGGCGGCGTCACGGCGGACCAAGCCGAGGCGCGGTCGGAGGCCTGGCGACCGTGGCGAAGCTACGCCGTGCTGCACCTCTGGAGCCTCTCGCGGCCGACTACGGGTGCCCGTCCAGCGGCCGGGCCTCGCATTCGCACTCGAAGGCGGGCCAGTGCACTCGGTGCAGCTCCATGAACTGGTGGGCGATCTCCCGTGCCTGGGCCTCGGTCTCCACCTCGATCATGGCGTAGCCGCCGACCACTTCCTTCGTCTCCACGAACGGCCCGTCGGTCGCGGTCAGCTTGCCCTTGCTGCTCCGGATCCGGAAGCCGTCCCTGGTGGGCCGGAGCCCGGCGGTGTCCTTCAGGGTTCCGTCCCGGAAGCCCTTGGCCACGAACTCGCCCATCGCGTCCATGAGTGCCTGAGGAATGGCTTCGTCGCGAGAGCTTTCGGCGTGCTTGATGAACATCAGGTACTTCATGGTCGCGATCCTCGAGTCGGGGTGGATACCAGTTGTAGTGGGGCTCTTTGCTTCTCACAACTGGTCGTCCGGGCAGCAGCGATTTCGACAGGCCAGGCCAAGTCGATGCCGGCGAAGGCGATCGCCGGTGCCGAAGTCGAAGCCTGACATTTTTGGGGATGTGGAAGAACGACGTGCTGGAAGGGGTTGCGCGTCAGGACAGGCCGCCGACGGCGGACCCGCGATGCTCGGTGACCCCGACGACCGCCTCCGCCGCGATGTGGTACGACCTGAGCCGCGCCGCATGATCGTAGATCTGCGACGCCAGCATCAGCTCATCCGCCCCCGTCCTCGCCACGATCGCCTCCAGCCCCTGCCGCACCGTCGCTCCCGACCCCGCCACCGTATACGCCAGCGTCTCCTCGATCAGGTGTGCGTCCACCGGGCTCAGCCGCTCGACGAACCGCGCGTCGGGCGGCGGCAGCTTGCCGGGGCGGCCCCGCCGCAGGTTCACGAACGCCTGCTGCAGCGACGTGAACAGCCGCCGCCCCTCCTCGTCCGACTCCGCCGCGAACAGGTTCACGCCCAGCATCGCGTACGGCCGGTCGAGCTGCGCCGACGGCCGGAAGCGCTCCCGATAGATCGCGAGCGCCTGGTCCAGGGCCGCCGGCGCGAAGTGGGACGCGAAGGCGAACGGCAGCCCGAGCTCGGCCGCGAGCTGGGCGCCGAACAGACTCGAGCCCAGGATCCACACCGGGACCTCGAGCCCTTCCCCGGGCACCGCGCGCACGCCGTGCACCGCGCCGGGTGCGCGGAAAAATTGCATCAGCTCGACGACGTCTTCGGGAAAGTGCTCGGCGGCCAGGGGGTTCCTGCGGAGGGCGCGGGCGGTGAGCTGATCCGAGCCGGGGGCGCGCCCCAGACCCAGGTCGATCCGCCCCGGGTACAACGATGCGAGGGTCCCGAACTGTTCGGCGACGAGAAGGGGTGCATGGTTGGGCAGCATGATGCCGCCGGCGCCGACCCGAATGGTCGAGGTACCCTGGGCCACGTGGCCGATCACCACCGCGGTCGCCGCGCTCGCGATGCCCGGCATGCCATGGTGCTCCGCCAGCCAGAAGCGCCGGTAGCCCCACCGCTCGGCATGCACGGCAAGGTCGAGCGAGCGGCGGAAGGCCTCGGCCGCATCCCCGCCCTCGACGATGGGAGCGAGGTCGAGCACGGAGAGCGGCACCATCTAGACCGACCGCGCCCCGCCGACCGCCGACGGCTGTTCCGCTGACGGGGCCGAGGCCAGCAGCTCCCGTACCCGCGGGATGACCGTCGACCCGTACAGCTCGATGCTCCGCAGCATCCGCTCGTGGGAGAGGGTCCCGGCGCTGTACTTGAGATCGAACCTCGACGCACCCAGGTCGCGAACGGTCGCCGCGATCTTCCGGGCCACGGTCTCGGGCGAGCCCACGTAGAGCGAGCCGTCGGCGATCTCGTGCTCGAACTCCGCCCGGCTCATCGGCGGCCAGCCCCGCTCGCGGCCGATCCGGTCGCGCATGGCGCGGTAGGCCGGCCAGAGCTGCTCCCGCGCCTCGTCGTCGCCGTCGGCGACGTATCCGGGCGAGTGCACGCCGAGCGGGAGCTGCTCCTGCCCCAGCTGGGCGAGCGCCCGGTGATACAGCTCGACGTATCCGGCGAACCGGCGGGGATCGCCGCCGATGATCGCGAGGGTGAGCGGAAAGCCGTAGCGCGCCGCGCGCACCACCGACTCCGGGCTGCCGCCCACGCCGACCCAGGTCCTGAGCGGCGGATGCTCGACGGGCGGGTGCACCCGCAGTCCCTCGACCGGCCGACGCACGGTTCCGTTCCAGTGTACCGGCTTGCCGGCCCGGTCGGCGTCCCGGATCGCGGCGAAGAGGGCGAGCTTCTCCTCGAAGAGCTCGTTGTAGTCGTCGAGCGAATATCCGAACAGCGGGAACGATTCGGTGAACGATCCGCGGCCCAGGATCACCTCGGCCCGGCCCCCCGACAGGGCGTCGAGGGTGGAGAATCGCTGGTAAACCCGCACCGGGTCGTCGGTGCTGAGCACCGTGACCGCGGTACCGAGGCGGATGCGGCTGGTCCGGGTGGCGATGGCGCCGAGGAGCACCTCGGGGGCGCTGATGGCGAAGTCGGGCCGATGGTGCTCGCCGACCCCGAAGAAATCGATCCCGGCCCGATCGGCCGCTTGGGCTTCGGCGGCGACGTCGCGAAGGACCTGGGCGTGGGACTTGGCGCGACCTTCGGCATCGACGGTGACGTCGCCGAAGGTGTCGATACCCATCTCGAGGGTTGGCATGGGGCGAGAACAGGCGAGATGGCGGGTGGGTTCCCCATGGGGCCGTTCACACTCCGGTGGGGTAGGTCTCCGGCGGTTCCCCCGTCCCCCAGCTCGAGGGCAGGTCCAGCGGCTCGACCCCGGTCGTCCGGTCGAAGTGGAGCACGGCGTCGAACTGCTCCGGCATCCGGGCCTCGAAGTAGTGACTCTGGCGCTCGGTCTGCGGCCGGTAGACCACGCCGATCGCGCGCTCCAGGCGCGAGCGATCGAGCGCCGCGCGTACCTCCGGCCGATCGCGCATCGGCAGCAGCAGGTCCGGCATTTCCAACGAGTGGAACAACGCCTCGAAGCTTCCCGGGAGCCCGGGCCGGACCCGCTTCAGCTCCACGGGCGCCTCCCAGTCGTGGGCCGCGGTGACGGTACCGCTGTAGGTGCTGAATCCGATCAGGATGGTATCAGCCCCGTGCCGCTCCCGGGTGAGCTGGCCCACGTTCCATTCGCCTTCCCGCCCCATCGACGTGGCGCGCGCATCTCCGATGTGGCTGTTGTGCTCCCAGATCACCGCCTTGGTCCGGCCGCCCTTCCGGTCGAAGTGCGCGAGCAGGGCATCCAGGGTTTCGGCCATGTGCCGGTCGCGGAGGTTCCAGGACGAGATCCGGCCCTGGAACATGGTTCGATAGTACTCCTCCGCGTTCTTCACCAGGCGCGCGTTCTGCTCGGCGAAGAAGTACTCGTCCTCGGGAATCCGCCCATCCCTGCCGGAGAGCTCCACCGCGCGCCGCTGCAGATCGAGGAGCTGCTGCACCACGGCGCTCTCGCAGCTCGCGGACATGCCGACCGTCGCCGCATAGCCATACGCCTGGGTGTCCTCCTCGAAGTGATCGAAGCAGGCGTAGCGGTAACGGGCACGCCGCGCGGCCTCGGGGTCCACTTCGTCCAGGTATCGGATCACCGCTTCGATGGAGGAGAAGAGGGAGTACAAGTCCAACCCGTAGAACCCGACCCTGGATTCTCCGGCCGCCAGCGCGTCGTTGAAGTCCCGGAGCCAGGCGACGAAGGCCAGCACGTCGCGGTTTCGCCACATCCACCGCGGAAACCGCACGAAGTCGCCGAGCGCCTCCGCGGCCACGGTATCGGCCCCCGCGCCGCGGACGAAGCGGTTCACCCGGTATGCGTCGGGCCAGTCCGCCTCGACCGCGACGACCGAGAAGCCGTATTCCTCGATCAGGCGCTGGGTGATCCTGGCTCGCTCGCGGTAGAACTCATGGGTGCCATGCGATGCCTCGCCCAGCAGCACCAGCCGCGCGCCGCCGATCATGTCGAGCAGCGGATCGTAATCGCGGGTGGCGCCGGTGAGCGGATGGGCCGCGGCCGCGAGAGCGCCGGTCGAGGAGGCCGCGGTGGCTCGTGTCATGCGCCGATGCATAGAGCCGGGTCCCGCTCCGTGGTGTGACCAACCTCACAACGTCGGCCCTTTCCGTCCGCTAGGCTCCGCCTGTCATCACCGGGATGCCGGCATGCTGGGTCGCTACCACGATCGTACTGAAGGAGGCCGTCGGCTCGCGAGGGCCCTCGCCGAGTATGCCGGCCGCTCGGATGTGCTCGTGCTCGCCTTGCCGCGCGGGGGGGTGCCCGTCGGCTTCGAGGTCGCGCTCGCGCTCCGCGCTCCCCTCGACGTCTTCGTCGTTCGAAAGCTCGGCGTTCCCTCCCGGCCTGAGCTCGCGATGGGCGCCATAGCTTCGGGCGGGGTGCGGATCATCGATCGGACGGTCATGGAGCAGTTCGGCGTCACCGACGCGGAGCTGGCGGCCGTCGCGGCGGTGGAGGGGGAGGAGCTGCAGCGGCGCGAGCGGCTCTACCGTGAAGGGCGGCCCGCCCCCGACGTGACCGGCTGCGTGGTAATCCTGGTGGACGACGGACTCGCCACCGGGGCGAGCATGTCGGCGGCGGTGAGGGCGCTCCGGGCACGGCTGCCCGCCGGTCTGGTCGTGGCGGTCCCGATCGCGGCCCCGGAGACCTGCGATGCGATTCGCGAGCTGGTGGACGACATCGTGTGCGTCGCGACGCCGGAGCCGTTTGTGGCGGTTGGCCTGTGGTACCAGGATTTTTCGGAGACGAGCGACGACGAGGTACGCAGCCTGTTGGCACAGGCGGCACGAGAGGCTCGGGCACCGGCACTCGGACGCGACGATCGAGCCGGAGACGACGAAGGCCCCGGCCCGGTCTGGTGATTCACCCGGCGATACACGGCGCCTAGGGTGCCGCTATCGCCACCGGAGTGAGCTTCCCGACTTCCCCGCCGTTGCCCAGCTGGCCGTTGGTGCCGTCGCCCCAGCACCAGCCCTTGCCTCCTGCGGCCACGCCGCAGGAGAACGCGAAGCCCGGGCTGACGGAGAGAAAGTCGATGTTGCCGGCGACGGCCACGGGTGAAAACCGGTCGGCGGTGGAACCGTAGCCCAGCTCTCCGCCCACACCCTTCCCCCAGCAGAATCCGGCACCCGCGAGCGTGACACCGCAGCCGTCGAGATAGCTCAGGGCGACGCTGCCCCACTTCCGGGTTCCACCCAGGACCACCGGCGTCAGCGTCTTGCGTCCCTCGCCCCGGCCGTCGCCGGTCGCCGTGGAGCTCCCCCAGCAGACGGCTCGCTGGTCGGTCAGGACGCCACAGGTGGTCAGGCCGCCCGCGTCCACGTGCGCGAAGGTGAAGCCCTGGGCGGAGCGCACCGGCGTCGCGCTCACCGTGGTGGTGCCGGTGCCGAGCTGACCGAGGTTGTTGGTGCCCCAGCACCAGGCCACGCCAGCCGTGGTGACCGCGCAAGCGTGGTTCGTCCCCACCCCCAGGTCGAGCCAGTCCTGCGTGCCGGTCACCTTGACCGGCGAGCGCCGGGTGCCGTTGACGCCGTTGCCCAGGTAGCCCGCGCCCCAGCAGTACGCGTCGCGCGCCATGCTGATCGCGCAGACCAGATTGCCGGTGCCGGCCTTGACCAGGCGGTACGTCCGGCCGCCCGCGATCTCGAGCGGCGTGGAGCTCGAGGCGAGGGTGGTGCCGATCCCCAGCTGACCCGCCGTGTTGCTTCCCCAGCAGAACACCTCGTCGCCGGTCGTCACGCCGCAGGTGACGGGGCCGCCGGCGTCCACCCGACGGAATTTGTGGCCCCCCGACACAGCCACCGGTCGCAAGGCGCAGGGCTGCGAGCTGCACTGGTGAGGCGAGCTCCCGATCGGTATGCCCAGCTGGCCGTACTGGTTGCCGCCCCAGCACCAGGCCTTGCTGTCCGCGGCGACCCCGCAGGCATGGTCGGCACCGGCGCTGACCTGGATAAAGGAAAGCGGGGCGGTCGTGGCCGTCACCGCCGGTGACCGTGTGTCGGGCTCGGTGGCCGACGGCGCGTCGTCCCGGCAGCCTGCCACGGCGACCAGGAGCAACGCGGCGACCGGAAGGTTGCAGGGGCTCATGGAAGGGGAAGATCGCGAGCGGGTCTCAAGTAGGTCTCAAGAGCCTCAGCGGCTCTCGACCACGTCCCCGGAGTCGATCCGGAGCCTGCCGCCGGCCCGGTCGGTGCCTCCAATGCGGGTCAGCCCAAGAAAAGCCGAGGGCAGCCCCTCCGCGTCGTACTCGGGTCCGCGCTGGAGCTGGAAGTGGGTGTGGATGGTGTACACCGAGCCCGAGAAGCCGACGCGGCCGACCGCCTGGCCCCGGCGCACCCGATCGCCCTGTCGGACCGTGACCGAGCCCCGCTGCATGTGGGCGAGCAGACTGAACTCCCCGTTGCCGTGGTCGATCACGACGTAGTTGCCGTAGAGCGCCACCGGCCTGGCGAGCACCACGCTGTCCGGCAGGCTGGTGCGCCCAACCTCCCAGTCCTGCTCGCCCGACGCCGCGGCAACCACCGTTCCGACCCCCGGCGCCAGCACGGGTGCGTTCCAGCTGTACCAGTCCTCGTTCCGGCTGCCATCGCCGCGGTACATGCGCCCGGCCGAGTCCACGATCGAGAGATCGTAGGCGTAGCGGCCGGAGTTGTGGCGGAAGAGCCTCCCCACCACGGGATGGGCCAGGTTCCACCGGCGGTGGTGGGCGTAGAAGTCGTGTCCGTCGAAGACCAGCACGCGGCCTCTGAGCGGGAGGACGAGGTCGGTGCGCGCCGAGTAGTCGCGGAGAGGCACGGCCACCCTCACCGAGTCCACGACCGTGCCCGATGTGTCCGCGAACGACAGCACGTAGCGCAGCTCGCGGAGGGGGAGGCGTGCCGGGAGCTCGAAGAAGGGGTTGTAGACGATGGCGGTGGCGCCCGGCTCGAGGCTCCTGGCCGGCACGGTCTGAATGCAGGGGCTCAGGCCGCTGCCGTCGCAGAAGCGGCGGAGCACCATGGCGCCGGCCGGGTCGTGTGCCGTCATCACGATGGACGCGAGCTCGAGCGGCGGCCCGGCCGAGGGGCCGCGGGACAGCAGGAGGTCGAAGTTGGCGTACCCCGCACCGGTCGCCGGGTCGCGCTCGACCAGGGCGGTGTCGGGCGCCAGGCGGACCGTGAGGGCGGTAGGGCCGGGCGGGGCGGCCTGGAGCAGCAGCGCCAGCAGAAGCATGGATCGGCTCGAGCGCAGGATCGGGAAAACCTAGCATCCCGGAGGTGCTTCCGCCTCCAGCAGCGACATGGCGTCCGAATGACGCGTTACCTGGTGCCCGTTGTCCCGGCGGGCACGGCGGCATCTCCCAGACCGACGCGTTCCACCAGCCGATGGAATCGCGGGTCGCTCCGGAGGAAATCGTAGCCTGGGTTGACGGCGAGGCCCACCATCTCGCCCGAGTGCTCGGCGTACGACTTCTCCAGCCAGCGGAGCGTCTCCTCGGTATCACGGATGCCGGCATAGCTCCACGCGAACACCCGGGCCTGCACCGGCTCCCGCTCGCTCGCCCGGACCAGCTCCTGGATGCTGTGGCGCGCCTCCGCCGGGCGTCCGGCACGGCCATAAACGTACGCCAGCGTGGCCCAGTGCACCGGCGACGACACCATCGGCCGCCAGCGCTCCTCTTCGGCGAGCGCCTGGTCGAACAAGCCCGCTTCGGCATAGACCGCCACGAGGAGCTGAGTGCGCGACATCATCGGATCCACCGCTCGCACCGAACGCAGCTGGTCGATCGACCGGTCGTACCTGCGTGCGAAATAGAGGATCGCGCCATTGTCGGCGGCGATGATGAGGGAGAGCGGATCGAGCTGCCGGGCCCGCTCACTCTCCTGCAATGCCTCGTCGAAGCGCCCCAGCCACGTGAGGTGCTCGGCGTACCAGTGGTGCGCCGTGGCATAGTTTGGATTGAGGGCGATCGCCTGCCGGAACTCGCGCTCCGACGTCTGCCAGTCCCAGTCGTGGTTCTGGACGATGAGCGCCAGCGCGGTGTGCGCCTCCGCGAGGGAGGGGTTCAGGGCCAGCGCCCTGATCGCGGCCTTGCGGGCCCGGGACACCAGCTCCTGGGCCGGTCGGGTGGTGTAGACGGCGCCCAGTACGTCGGCGGCGGCGAGCGCGGCCCAGGCCCTGGCAAAACTCGAATCGATACCGACCGCCCGCTCGAAGAACCCGGCGGCGGTCCGGAGATCCGCGTCAGTCCGCTTGTTGAGGAAGTACTGGCCGCGAAGGTACAGATCGTAGGCGTCGGGGGCTGGGGCCGGCCCTGCCGCGATCCGCGCCGCCGGAGCCTGAGTGCCGAGGCTGGATTCGATCGCGTCGGTGATCTCCCGGGCGATCTCGTCCTGCAGGGTGAGAAGACCGCCGATCTGCCGATCGTATTGATGGGCCCAGAGCTGGGCGTGGTCCCGGGTGCGGATGAGCTGGGCCGTCACCCGCACCGCGCTCGCATCCCGCCGGACGGTGCCCAGGAGCAGGTACTGGACCCCCAGCTCGCGGCCGATCTGCTCGGGTGGCTTCACGGTCTGCTTGAAGTGCATCACCGACGCCCGGGCGATGACGCCGAGACCGGCAGGGTCTCGGTTTCCCAGCTGGGTGATCATCTCCTCCGTCAGGCCGTCGCTGAAGTACTCCTGACTGCCATCGCCCGTCAGGTTCTGAAACGGCAGGACCGCCAGCATGACCCGGCCCGACCGGCTCCCATGACCCCGATCGTGGTACCAGACCAGGGCCGCGATGAGGAGCGCTAGCACCAGGCCGACCGCCAGCCATTTCCGCCGGCCCGAACGGCGCCCGGCCGGGGCGGAGCCGGCCGGGATCGGCACGTCGGCCGGGGCAAGAATCGGCGCCACAAAGCGATACCCCCGACCGGTGACGGTCTGGATGCAGCGAGGCCGTTCCGGATCGTCCTCCAGCACCTGGCGGATCTTTCGAACGGCGCCATTGATGCTGTTGTCCACATCGAGGCCGGCGTCCTTGCCCCAGATGCATTCCGCAATCTCCTCCCGGGTCACCAGCTGACCCGGCCGCCCCGCCAGCATGAAGAGGAGATCCAACGGGATACGCTCGAGCTTGAGCGCGCGACCCGCGCGCCGAAGCTGGTAGGCCGGACGGTCCAGCTCCAGACCTTCGCCAAAGCGGATGAATTGGGGACTGGATGGGAGTTCGGACGACACGCGAATCCTCGGGAGGGGAAGGCGGCGTGCATCCCGAAAGTAAGACTTCCGACAGACCTCCGCTATTGCGTCCGGCGCCCGTGCGCGATATGCATGAGCCTCCGCTTCTCCCCCATTGCAGCGCCATGATAGTGCCACGGCTTGCACCAGCCGTCCGGGGGGATCTTACGGCCGGCCGATGAGGATACCTTCATGAGGACCCACGGAACTGCCCTGGCGCCGCTGGCCGCGGCCGCGCTGTTGCTCGTGGCCTGCGAGCCCGACCGGGCGCCTTTGGCACCTACCCAGCAGCCTGATGTCGCCGCCGCCCGCAGCGGAGGCCTCTTTCTGACCCAGAACGCCACCGGTCAGATGGGAACCTTCAGCACCACCGGCGGGATCGACCGGGGCAACGCGTTCTTCCGGAGCCTCGGCACCAACGGGCGGAGCTGTGGGAGCTGCCACCTGCAGGCCAGCGCGTTCGGCCTGAGCGCCGAGGCGGCGCAGGCCGTGTTCGCGGCCACCGGGGGCAACGATCCGTTGTTCGCCCCGGTGGATGGGGCCAACTGTCCATCGGTCACTCCCGCCGACGGGGCGGCGGGGCACAGCCTGCTGCTGAACCACGGCCTCATCCGGGTGGGGCTCGCCATCCCCGCCGGAGCGGAGTACACCGTCACGGCGGTCCAGGACCCGTATGGGTGCGCGCTTCGTGGTACGCCGGCGGAGGCCTCGGTGTACCGGCGGGTCCTGCCCTCGACCAACCTGCGCTTCCTGAGCGCCGTGATGTGGGACGGGCGGGAGACGGTCCAGCCCCTGACCGATCGGAGAACGTTCCCCGCCAACCTGCGGGCTGGCCTGCTGCACCAGGCGATGGACGCGACGCTGGGGCACGCCCAGGCCTCAACCCCTCCCAGCGCGTCCCAACTCAAGGCGATCGTGGATTTCGAGCTGGCGCTGTTCAACGCCCAGCAGACCGACAATAATGCCGGGGTGTTGCAGGCATCGCAGGCGAACGGCGGGCCGACGGCTCTGGCGTCCCAGCAGTACTTCCCCGGGATCAACGATCCCCTGGGCGACAACCCGACCGGGGCGGAGTTCGATCCCGCCGCCTTCACCCTGTTCGCTGCCTGGAACAACCTGAGCAACGCGGGCCGCTACGCCGCGGCACGAAAAACGATCGCCAGGGGTGAAGCGGTCTTCAACACCCACAAGCTCGCCATCACCGGCGTCGCGGGTCTGAACGACGCCCTGGGCGTCGGGAGCATCGACGGGACCTGCACCACCTGCCACGATTCACCGAACGTGGGGCATCATTCGCGCCCCCTGCCGCTCGACATCGGGGTCAGCCACGTCACGACGTACGAAACCGATCCTCAGGTAATCGCCGCGCTGGGCCAACTCAGCGCGCCCCAGCTGCCGGTGTTCCGGGTGGAGTGCCAGTCGGGGCCCTTCGCGGGCACGGTCCGGTACACCTCGGACCCGGGCCGCGCCCTGATCTCGGGCAAATGCGTGGACATCGGCCGGATCAAGGGGCCGATCCTCCGTGGGCTCGCGGCGCGGGCGCCATTCTTCCACAACGGCGCCGCGGCGACGCTCAAGGAGGTCGTGGAGTTCTACAACGTGCGATTCCAGATGGGCCTCACCGATCAGGAAAAGGCTGACCTGGAAGCCTTCCTCCAAACGCTGTAGCACGCGGCCCGCGCCGACGTAGCAAACCGCCTCCGAGCGTCTGCTCGGGGGCGGTCGTGCGCCCGGTCTTCAGCCCTGGCGTGCCGCCACGAAGCGGCCCTTTTCCGAGCGTCCCTTGTAGTCCATCGGGCGCATCTCGAAGGTGCCGGTCAGCGAGTCACCCTTGAAGTGGCTGACCATGCGGGTGACCACCTGCTCGTTCAGCTCCGCGCTCTTGTGCGGCGCGGACTCGGCGATGAAGGCGGTGTCCGAGGACCAGACCACCCTGGTGTCATAGCTCGGCCCGCTCGGCATCTTCACGGTGCCGGTCATGGCGCCGGCGGTATCCTTCGCCCACGTCATCGTGAATTTCTTCCCGGCGGCGGAGCTGGAATCGTATCGGGTGACTGACCACTTCCCGGTCAGCTTGGACGCAAGAGTCGTGTCCGCGGACGACGAGGAAGTTGCGTGGATGGCCGGGCGGTGCGGCACGCCCAGCGTGAGCAGTGAGCCGATGCCGATGGCAGCGAAGACTGTGGTGTTCATACCTCCTCCAAAGGGTTGGATGTACACGATGCCGCTGGAGGCGAACGGCGCAGCGGACGTGGAAGCGGGCTTTTGCGGGTGATACGTATCGAACGACCGCGGGGAACAGCGACCAGCAGCACCGGATGGGGAACGGAACCAACATACAACGACGACACGACTGACCTTTCGCGAGTGCGCTTTCCGATACGATACATCGCGAGCCATGCAGTACCGGGATCTGCATCACATTTTCAGGATGCCCGAGCCCGCGGGTTGGTCGTAAGGTGCCCCTCGCTCAGATCCTCCCCGGCGTATGCTCCCCCATCAGCGCGAGGGTGTTGCCTTCGGTGTCGTCGAAGAACGCCATCCAGACCTCCCGGTCGGCCAGCCGGGCGATCAGGTGCGGCTCGCTCCGGAACCTGACGCCGCGCGAGGCCAGCGACTGGTGGCTCTGCCGGATGTCGTCCACGGCGAAGTAGAGGATGGACCCGGGATGGTCGAACGCCTCGTCCTCCGGCACGTCGAGAAGAAGCCGGATGCCGGCGCAGTCGAAGAAGGCCAGCCGGGGTGGCGCGGTGAAGAGGAGGGGCAGGCCGAGGGTGTCGCGGTAGAAGCGGACGGCGCGGTCCAGGTCGCGCGCGTTCATCGCAATCTGGCCGATCCGCGAGAGGCCGCCGTCGCTCACGCGTTGGCGCTCGCCTTCCACTGCGCCAAACGCTCGCCGATCAGCTCGGCGCGGCGCGCGTCGTCGCGGCCATCCAGGATGCTCAGGTCCTCGGGGTCGGCCCGGAAGTACACGCCGGACGTCCGCGCGTTCACCCGCGGGTCGCTGTCGGAGCGGGTCGTGTAGTAGCCGCCGGCGCGGTCGAGCGCCTCGAGCCGGATCTCGCCCGTCCCTTCCAGCCGGGGCGCGTTCGGATCGCGGGGCCGCTCGCCCTTCCAATAGTAGAAGATGCCGGGTGGATCCTTCCGCTCCCGGGTCGCCTCGCTGGCGTACCGCGCGCAGAGGGTGCCGTCCTCCTGCCAGGAGCGGCCGCCCATCTCCAGAACCCCATCGCGATCCCGCCAGATGCGCAGCAGGCTCACCGCCGCGGGCTCCAGCGCGGTGCGCTCCGTCTGCGAGAGCTGCCACCACAGCCCTTCGATCCGGGCCAGGCGACCCTCCGTCTCGATCGCGCCGCGGAGCTTCTGGTTCATGGTGCGCACCTCGGCCGCCGTCACGGCATCACCGTAGCGCACGCAGGTGAGCCCGAGCAGGTCGCTCGGCAGCTTGGCGCCGGCCGCATGGAGAATGAACGTCCGCCGCATGCCGAGCACGCCGCCGAAGAGGCCGGCCTCGAACACCACGTTGTCGCGGGGCGACGCCTGACCGGCCGCGGCAGGGTCGGCGCTGGGCGGGCTGGTGGAGGTCCAATCGTCGCGGGCGAAGAGGAAGGCCGCGAAGTCCACCTCCCGGGTCAGCTCGATGAGCCGCTCGAGCGTCGAGGTCCCGGGATTGAACGAGGTGGTCCAGGGCTCGACCCGGGCCACGTCCTCGAGGCCGCGCGTGAGCGCATCGAGCAGCTTGCGCTGCGCGCCGGAGGAGCCTAGGAAGATCCGGGGCTTGTCCATGTGCGGATCAAGATAGGACCGGAGGGTGGGTGCGGCCAGAAGGACCGCTGCCGACGACTTCGGTTGTCCGGCGGGGCCGTTGGTGAAAGCGGCGACGTTCTGTCTGGCTCCGGGCCTGTGGGGTATATTCCTCGGTTGGAAGGAGTAGAGCGGGGCGGCATGCAGCGAAAACGTAGGGTCAAGCGCGTCTCCCGCGTCACTGAGCCGGCCGCCTCCGCACCGCCGGCCTCGGCGACGCCCGCGCGCTTCGACGTCGTCGCCCTGGTGACCTCGGCGGGGGGCCTCGAGGCCGTCGCCGCCATCCTGCGCGACCTGCCGGAAGGTTTCCCCGCCTCCATCATCGTCTCCCAGCACCTCGGCGGCCAGGGGAGTGCCCTGGTCACCATCCTGAGCCGCCGCACTACGTTGCCCGTGGCCTGGGCCGCGACCGGGGCGCGGCTCACGCCGGGGCAGGTTCTGGTCTGCCCGCCCCGCCGCCAGCTCGAGGTTCTCCCCGACGGCACCTGCGTTCTCAGCGGCGAGACCACCGCCCGCGACAAGCCGCACGACATCCTGCTCGAGTCGATCGCGGACAGCTGCGGCTCCCGGGCGCTGGCCGTAGTGCTGACAGGCATGGGCCGCGACGCCGCCGTCGGCGCCGGCGCGGTGAAGCGCGCGGGCGGCGTGGTGCTGGTCCAGAGCGTGGAGACCTCGGAGTAGCCGTCGATGCCGCGAGAGACGATCGCGAGGGGCGCCGCCGACCTGGTTCTTCCACTGAGCGAGATCGCCCCGGTCGTCACCCAGGTGCTGGGGGGCGGTGACCTGCCGCGACCTCGCGCCGAGATCGAGGCCGCCGAGACGCTGCTGTCGGGCGACGGCGAGGTGATGCGGCTGCTCCGGGACATCGACTGGTCCCGCACCTCGCTGGGGCCGATCTCCAGCTGGCCGGTCTCCCTCCGTACCACCCTCCGGCTGGTGCTCGACAGCCGGATGCCCATGAGCGTGCTGTGGGGTCCGGACCTGATTCAGCTCTACAATGACGCGTACCGCCTGCTGATGGGGCCGAAACACCCGGCGGGTCTGGGGCAGCCCAGCCGACTGGCCTTCGCGGAGGTCTGGCACCTGAACCAGCCGATCTACCAGCGAGTGCTGGCCGGAGAGTCGGTGACGCTCACCGACGCGCTGTACCCGATCACCCGGCGGGACAAATCGGAGGACGCCTGGCTCGACGTCTGCTTCACCCCCGTTCGCGGCGAAGTGGGGGAGGTGGCGGGCGTGCTGGCCACCGCGGTCGAGACCACGGCGCGGGTGCTCTCCAAACGCCGGCTGCGCACGCTGCAGGGACTCGCCGCCGCGACGGCCGGCGCGACCCACGTGCAGGTGGCGATGCAGCGGGCGCTCGCCGCCCTCGGCGGCGGCGGCGCCGACGGCGCGGCGGAGGACCTGCCGTTCGTCCTGGGCTACCTGGTAGACGACCGCAGCCGCCAGGCGCAGCTCGCGGCCTCGGCGGGCGTCGAGCCGGGCGGGCCGATGGCGCCCCGCACGATCGATCTCCGCGCGCCTCGGTCCGCCTGGCCGCTAGGCCGGGTGCTCGAGGACGAGGCCGGCAGGTACCCGGTGCTGCTCGAGGAGCTGGCGACCCGTTTCCCGGGCAGTCGGGTCAGTCCCGCCGGGCTGGCTCCGAGCACCGCGCTCCTGCTGCCACTCTGCCCGATCGCCGACGAGCCGCCGGCGGGCGTCCTGGTCTGCGGCATCAACCCGCGGCTGGTGCTCGACGAGACCTATCGCGGGTTCCTGCAGCTGGTCGCCGCGGCCGTAAGCGCCGGCCTCGCCGAAGCGCAGATCCGGCAGAAGGAGCACGTGCGCCTCGAGCGGATGGCGGAGCTGGACCGGGCCAAGACCGAGTTCTTCAGCAATGTGAGCCATGAGTTCCGCACCCCGCTCACGCTGATGCTCGGGCCGCTGGAGGAGCTCTCCCGTCGGGTCAAGGAGTTCCCCGAGCCGCTGGGCGAGGAGGTCCAGGTCGCCGCCCGCAATGCTCGGCGGTTGCTCAATCAGGTCAACACCCTGCTGGACTTCTCCCAGGCCGAGGCCAGGCGGCTGCGTCCCCAGCTCGAGCCCACCGACCTCGCGGCGCTCACGCAGAATGTCGCCAGCGTGTTCCGGAGCGCCGCCGAGCGCGCCGGCCTCGGACTCAGGGTGGAGTGCCCGCCCCTGCCCGAGCCGATCTGGGTAGACCGGCAGATGTGGGAGAAGATCGTCAGCAACCTGCTCAGCAACGCCCTCAAGTTCACCTTCGCCGGCGAGATCGCGGTGGAGCTGACGGCCCGTTCGATGCACGCGGAGCTGGTCGTGCGCGACTCCGGGACGGGCATCCCCCGAGACGAGCAGCCACACCTCTTCAAACGATTCCACCGGGTGCAGGGCCGCCAAGGCCGAACCAGCGAAGGCTCCGGGATCGGGCTGGCGCTGGTGTACGAGCTGGTGCGGCTGCACCACGGCCGCGTCCGGGTGGACAGCCAGGAAGGCCGGGGATCGAGCTTCACGGTTTGGGTGCCGATGGGTCGCCGGGCCCGGGCGGAGATGGTTCCGGAACCAGAGCCGGGCACCGAGGCGGCACACTCGGCCAAGGTCGCGGCCGCCCTGGCCCAGGACGCGGCCTCCTGGACGACCGAAGAGGCAAGCGCGCCGGCGGACGTCTCCGACGACCTGCTCGGCCCGCCCGAGCCGACGACACCGCAAGTCGGTCCGGTCGAGCGGGCGCGCGTGCTGGTGGTGGACGACAATGCCGACCTGCGCGAATACCTGCGTCGCCTGCTGCAGAGCCGGTGGGATGTCACGCTCGCGGCGGACGGTCCGGCCGCCCTGGCCGCGCTCCAGAAGGAGCGGCCGAGCGTGGTGCTCACCGACGTCATGATGCCCGGGCTCGACGGCTTCGAGCTGCTCTCCCGGATCCGCGCCGATCCGGAGCTCCGGTACCTGCCGGTCGTGCTGGTGACGGCCCGCGCCGGCGAAAAATCGGCGATCGAGGGCCTTCAGGCGGGCGCGGATGACTACATCGCCAAGCCGTTCTCGTCCCGCGAGCTGGTGGCGAGGGTGCAGGCGGCGATCGGGCGGAGCCGGGTGGAAGCCGCGCTTCGCACCAGCGAGGCGCAGCTGGCGGCGGAGCTGGCCGACGCGCGTCGATTGCAGCAGGTCAGCAGCCTGCTGATCAAGCCCGGCGACGGCGCCGCGCTGCCGGAGCAGATCCTGGACGCCGCGATGACCCTCACCGCTGCGGACTTCGGCAGTGTGCAGCTGCTGGACGCCGACGGCCGGCTCGACCTCGTCGCCTGGAGGAATTTCCATCCCGAGTCCGCCGAGTTCTGGCGCAAGGTCTCCGTCGGGAGCGGCACGGTCTGCGGCGCGGCGCTGCGGCGCGGCGAGCGGGTCATCGTCACCGACGTGGAGACCGACGAGGCGGAGGCGCTGCTCGGCGCGGAGGACGTGCGCCACTTCCGGATCTCCGGCATCCGAGCCATCCAATCGACGCCGCTGGTCACCCGCGAGGGCCGCCTGGTCGGCATGTTCTCGACCCAGTGGCGGCACACCCACGTGCCCGACGAGCGGCAGCTCCGGCTGATCGACATCCTTGGCCGCCAGGCCGCGGACTTCCTCGAGCGGCGGCACGCCACGGCGGCCCTGCTCGCGAGTGAGGAGCGGCAGCGGCAGATGGCGAACGTCCCCGGCGTCGGCATCCTCACCTTCGACGAGGCGACCGGCACGCTGCTCGACAGCAACGACTCCTTCCTCGCTATCAGCGGCTACACCCGGGACCAGATCGAGCGGCGGGAGCTTACCTGGCAGCGCATGACGCCGCCCGAGTACATGGCCGTCAGCGAGGGGCAGATCCTGCGGCTCCAGGCGACCGGACTGATCGGCCCGTACCAGAAGGAGTATTTCCGGGCGGACGGGTCGCGGTCCTGGCTCCTCTTCACGGGCGCGAGCATGGGGGACGGGCGGATCGTGGAGTACTGCATCGACCTGGGGGAGCGCAGGCTGGAGGAGCAGATCGAGCTGGCGGGGCGGGTGGAGGGGTAGACGGGCGGATGGGCGGACGCGCGCACGGATCTGTCGGCGACTCCCCCATCTTATATTCCGCTCATCCATTCATCCGGAGCGTGCATGCGGCGGCTGTCACTCGCTCTCACCCTCACCCTCGCGCCGGCGGTCCTCGCGGCGCAACACTCCCCCACCCCGGCGGACACCACACCCCCGCTCCAGGTCGGCGCCGTGGCGCCCGACTTCAGCCTCCCGGGCGCCACCCGTTACGGCGTGCTGGCCAAGCCGGTTAGGCTGTCGGATTTCAGGGGGAAAACGGTGGTCCTCGCGTTCTTCTTCAAGGCGCGGACCAGCGGCTGAACGATTCAGATGAACGCGTACCGTGATCAGTACGCGCAGCTTTTCAAGGATGGCAAAGGCGTCGTCCTCCTCGCCATCAGCGCCGACCCCGACACGGCGCTCGCGTCGTGGGCGCGCGACTCCGAGTATCAATTCCTCTTCGCCAGCGACAGCAGTCTCGCCGTGGGCCGCCGGTACGGCGCGCTGGCCACGCACCCGGGCCTGACCAATCGCAACCTGTTCGTGGTGGGGCCGGACGGGAAAATCATCTACCGGGCGGTGCCCTTCCGAGAGATCGATCCGACCGCGTACAAGGAGCTGGGAGCGGCGATCGCGGCGGCGAAGTAGGCGGAGAGCGCGCCGAGCGGGCGAGGCGCGCGAGAGACGCCGATGACCGCCGGCAACTCCAGCGGCGTTCAGCGGAAGGCACGAAGGTCACGAAGGACACGAAGAACAGCAGTAGTGGTGGGGTGCACGCCCACAAATCGCTGCTTCTCTTCGTGTCCTTCGTGTGCTTCGTATCTTCGTGTCAAGACCGGCCGCACGATGCCCGCTCGGCGAGCCTGACCTAGCCGACCGTACGGAGGTCCGGGAGCCGGTAAACCTTTGTCCACTACCTTCGGCATGGGCTCCGGGTACATTCCAGACTGATCGCCGCGCCCGCACAGGGCATGCATGGCCCGCAGCCGCTTCTCCGGAGTCCGTGACGCTCCCTTCCCCTATCCGTGTCCACGTCCTCGGCGCCGGCCCCGTCGGACTCCTGGCCGCCGCCCTGCTCCAGTCGTCCGAGCGGTTCGCCGTCCACCTGTACGAGAAGCGGCGCGAGTACAGCCGGACCCGCATGGTCCAGCTCGCGCGCTACCTGGTCGCCGATTCGATCGAGAGCTACTGCGCCGACTACATCGACGGGGAGAGCGTGGAGGCCATCTTCAACCCGTCGGAGCTGGCGGAGGGGCTGGCGGTCCGGAGGTCCATCCCGCCGGACCTCATGGGACTGCTGCGGGAATGGACCCTGGGGTTCGTGCCGCTCAATCACATCGAGCGCTCGCTCAGCGATCTCATCGACGGCCGGCGCGCGCGCCCGGTGGACCGGACCGTCGCCGCGGTCACGGCGCCGGAGGCGATGGCGATGGCCCCGGGCGATGTCCTGCTCGACTGCACCGGCAGCCGGTCTCTGCTTCGGGACGAGCTGGGCTCCGCCAACACCTTCAAGGTCCGCCTGGAGTACGCCCTGGTCGTCACCTTCCTGTACAGCCAGGCCTACGACTGCAACGAGTACTGCAAGTACTACAAGAACATCGAAAACCCCTTCTACAAATTCATCCCGGCGGTGCAGCGGACCGTCTATGACGGACGCCTCACCCACGTCACCGGCATCGTCAACATCTCCGAGGAGGAATTCGAGCGGATGCCGCCGCGGTTCGACGGCGAGTGGCTCCGGGGGAACTTTCCCCAGGCGGCGGACTCGATGGACCGCTTCATCGCGAAGGTGACGGCCGAGACCAGCGGCGAGATCGTCGGCAACCTGGAGATCATCCGGATCCCGATGGACCTGTACCATGCGCGGAGCGCCACCGGCCTGCGCGGGCCCGCGGACAGGGACGACCAGCCCCTCGCCCGCTCGCCGGTGTTCCTGGTCGGCGACTCCGCCATGGGCTCACCCTATTTCCAGTCCATCTCCCTCGGCTTCGAGTGCGCCATGTACCTGGCCGCCCTGCTTCAGCAGCCCGGCCTGCCGGTCGCGGACCTGCTGAATCGCTACGAGCGGTTCATCTACAAACAGTGGCTCCGGGTCTACATGCGCACCAAGATGATCAAGCACAACAAGGACCTGTTCGAGTCCGTCGGCGACACCTTCGCCCTGCTGGAGAAGCTCCACATCTACTGACGGTGCGGCACCCGGCTCAGCGCTTCCCCGCATCCTTGGGCGGCTGCGCGATCGGCGCGACGACCGGCGGCGCCAGCGTCGGAGCCTCCACCAGGCCCGCCTTCCCCACCAGCTGCGCCGCCAGCACGGTCTGGATCACACTCACGATGTTGCTCGCGGCCGAGTCGGGCGCGCCCCGCCCATCGCTCGCGATGGTGACCAGCTTCGCCTCCGCCAGCGCCTCGGCAACCGCGGGCGCGATCTGGGGCAGCAGCTCGATCTGCTTGTAGCGGAAGTAGCTCTCCCCGCCCTCGCGGATCGACTCGTTCACCCGGCGGATGCTCTCCGCGGTCGCCTCCGCCACCCGCCGGATCCGGATCGCCTCGGCCTCGGCGGCTGCCTCCGCCTCGATCTTCACCCGCTCCGCGTCGGCCTTGGCCTGCGCGATCTGGGTCGCGTCGAGCTCCGCCTCACGCTGCACCGCCAGCGCGTCCTGCTTCTTGGCTTCGGCCTGGGCGACGAGCGCCGCGTTGGCGGCCTTGGTCTGCTCCAGCTCGCGCTGTTTGTCGCTGATCACCCGCTCGGCCTCGAGCTGCGCCTCCTTGGCCCGGCGGGTCTGCTGGGCCGACACGATGTCGGCGTTGGCCTGCGCCTCCGCCGCCGACTGCCGGCGGCGCGCCTCCGCCACCTCGCTCTGCACCGCCTTGATGTTGAGCGAGTTGAAGATGAGGCCCAGATCGGTGAGCTCCCGGCTGCACGCCTTGCGGATGATGACGGCGAGCGGATCGTCGTCGTCCTCCGCCGCCGCCACCGCGCTCGCGCTGGCCGGGACGCTGACGGCGGTGCCGCTGCCGGTCGCAGTCGGCGGCAGGGCCCTGACCGGCGCGGTCTTGGCGGAAAAGAGCTGGTCGTGGGTGAGCAGGTTGATGGCGCGCCGGCCCGAGCTGGAGAGCAGATCGGTGAGGGTGTTCACCTGGTCGGCATCGGGCTTGGAAAAGAAGCGGTTGGCCGCGGTCTTGATCAGCTCGTCGCTGTCGCCCACCGACACGATGGCGCTCGCGAGCACCCGGACCTTGATCGGCCGCGGGGTTCCGGTGCCGTCCAGGTCGGCGGTCTGGTCGGTGATGTCGAGATCGACGTTGATCACTTTGCTGGAGATCGAGGTCCCGGTGGTGAACAGCGGCACCTCCTTCGACTTGCCGGGACCCCGGTAGATGACCGTGGACCCCTGCAGCCAGCTCACCAGCCGGATGGTGCCGGCGTCCACGTCGCGCAGGAACGCGGCGACGATCGCCGGCAGGAGCAGCAGCACGAGGACGACGACGGCGGCGATGACCATCCACTCCTGGATCACCATGACGAACTCCTCTCAGGATCCTTGCGCCGACACCACGCACCGGTTGCGGGCCGGGTCGACTTCCTCGACCCGGACCCGGTCCCCGGCGCGCACCCGAATGCCCGCCGCGCGGTCGGCCGTGCGCAGCGTGGCGAGAACGTGAACCACCTGGCCATCGAGCTCCACGGCGATCAGGCCATGGCCGTCGCGGTCGAAGCCGGTGACGACCTCGACCTCGTCGGCCACGCAGGCCTCGAGCGTCGTGGCGGGACGGGAGGCGAAGCGAAAGGCGAGGTTCCAGAGCGGCCGCGCGAGCAACGCCTCGAAGAGCACTGCCCCGACAGCCGCGGCGACGATGCGGAGCGGCCCCCCGGCCACGATGGGCCGCACCAGCAAGCCGACCGCACCGAACCCGGTGAGCAGGGTGAACCAGAGCCGCGGCGAGATGACGGCGGCAAGACGAAGGGCGGTGGGCTCGTGCCCGGGGTCGTGATTCCCGTGCCCATGGCCGCCGTGTCCGTCCGCGTCATGGCCGTGGCCGGGGCCGGCGTGGCTGCTCAGGCCCAGGACGGCCATGGTCGCCAGCCCGGCGGCCCCGAGAGCCAGGGAAAATCCATATGGAGTCATCATGTCTCCGCTTGCACGCCCGGGCCCGAAAAAAGGGTGGCACAGGTCGCGTTTTCCGCGACGCTGAGCGCACCCTCGAGGAGAGTCCGGTTCATAGGCGTTGCCTGCATCAAATCTACCGCAGAAAAGCGGTCCCGGGAGATGCCTCGCAGGTTGGCCTCGGTCAATGACTTATTGATCTTCCTCGACTGCGACGGATCCGACCGCGAGCCCATCGGCAGAGCGTTATCGCGAGCGTGCCCACGCTGCCGTCAGCACCGCGCCTCCGACGAAGAGGTCGAAGCTGATGCAGCCCCACGGATACCCGTCGGGAGTGTACGCCGCGCCGGCGCCGTTGAGGTGGAGCGCGACGTCCCAGACCGGGTGCATCGCCCAGCCGAGCGCCAGCACCGTCGGAGCCTTCCGGAGCCCGAGCAAGGCGGCGCCGCCATAGATGAGGACGCCGAGCGACTCCAGCCCGATCGAGTGTCCGCCCGCCCCGCCGATGACGGCGAAGAGAAGGTAGAGCAGCGCCGTCACCCCGAGGCCGATGGCGTACAACCGCATTCCGGCATCCGGCTGCCGCTGCGCCCAGAGAAGGTAGGGAATCGCGAGGACGACGCCGACGATGAGGGCGACGGTGATCACCAGCGTGCTCATCCGGCCTCCCGTGTCAGGGTACGCCCGCCATGACGAACGCAATCGCGAGAGCTGGTAAGGTAAGGCGGCCGGTGGCCGGCAGGCAGCCGCGACTGGCGCGCCCGCCTCCTCTGCCCCGAGATTCCTGCATCGCCCTCCCTCGAGGCCCTGTCCGGTGGACACGCAGGCCCTGCTCCAGTCGGGACTCTCCGACCGCTACACCCTCGAGCGCGAGCTCGGGCGGGGCGGCATGGCCGTGGTCTACCTGGTGCGCGACCTGAAGCACGACCGGCCGGTGGCGCTCAAGGTGCTCCTGCCGGAGCTCGCCGCCTCGCTCGGGGCGGAGCGGTTTCAGCGGGAGATCCGCCTCGCCGCCCGGCTGCAGCATCCCCACATCCTCGCGGTGCACGACTCGGGCGAGACCGCCGGCCGGCTCTGGTTCACCATGCCGTACGTGGACGGTGAGTCGCTCCGTGACCGACTGCGTCGGGAGGGCCGGCTGCCGCTCGACGAGGCCCTCCGCATCACCCACGATGCGGCCCAGGCGCTGCAGTACGCCCACGAGAACGGCGTCATCCACCGCGACATCAAGCCGGAGAACCTGCTGCTGACCGGGGACGGCAACACCCTCGTCGCCGACTTCGGGATCGCCCGGGCGGCGGACAGCGACGACCACATCACCAAGGGCGGGGCAAGCCTCGGCACGCCGGCATACATGAGCCCGGAGCAGGCGGACGGATTGGCCGCCGACGGGCGGACCGACATCTACTCGCTGGCCGCGGTGCTGTACGAGATGCTCGTGGGCACGCCCCCCTATCCGGGCACGACCGCGATGTCCGTCATCGCCAAGTGGCTGAGCGGTCCGGTGCCGAGCGCGCGGGCTGCCCGTCCCGACGTCCCGGAGGAAGTGGACCAGGCCATCCAGCGCGCGCTCTCGCGCGCAGCCGAGGAGCGGTTCGGCACCATCGCTTCGTTCGCCCGCGCGCTCCAGGGCGTGCCGCCGGGCTCCACGCCCGTGCCGAGCCCCGGCGCGCGCCCCCGCGCCGGCGCGCCCGTGCGCCTCCTCGCGGTCGTCGCTCTCGCCGCGGCCGGCTTCTTCGCCTTCCGCCACCGCGGAGCACCGCCCGAATCGGCCTCGTCCGCCAAGGTCCTCGCCGTCCTGCCATTCGAGAACCTCGGGGACTCGGCCGACGCCTACTTCGCCGACGGCATCGCCAACGAGCTCAGGAGCAAGCTCTCGGAGCTGAGCGGCGTCCAGGTGATCGCGCGGGGGAGCAGCAACCAGTATCGCGGCAGCAGCAAGCCGCCGGAGGAGATCGCCCGGGAGCTGGGGGTCAACTATCTCCTCACCGCGACGGTACAGTGGGACAAGGCGCAGGCGTCGGGCGCGCCGAGCCGGGTGCGGGTGATCCCCGAGCTGGTGGAGGTCACACCGGCGCACGCCGCCCGGGCCCGCTGGCAGCACCCGTTCGACGCCGCCTTGACCGATGTCTTCGCCGTGCAGGCGGATATCGCGGTCAAGGTGGCCGATGCGCTGGGCGTCGTGCTGGGCGACAGCGCCCGCCGGCAGCTCGCCGTGGCCCCCACGGACAACCTCGCGGCTCACGATGAGTTCCTGAAGGGCGAGGCCGCGGTGCAGGAGATGAAGGCCGACAACGCCGGCCTCCGCCGGGCGATCGCCTACTACGAGCGGGCGGTGGAGCTCGATTCGTCCTTCGCCGAGGCATGGAGCCAGCTCTCGCGGGCCCGGACCTCGCTCTACTCGAACGCGGTGCCCGACTCGGCGCTGGCCGAGGCGGCGCGCTCGGCCGCAGCGCGGGCGCGGGCGCTGGCGCCGAACGATCCGCTGACCTACCTGGCGATCGGGGATCTGTACAGCAGCGTCCCGCCGATCGACAACGGCCGGGCCCAGGCCGCGTACGGCGAGGGTGCCCGGCTCGCACCGGAAGACGTGGACCTCCTGAGCGCGGCGGCGAGCGCTTCGTCCGTCGGAGGGCAGTGGGACAGCGTCGCCGCGCGGCTCCAGCACGCGCTCCGGCTGGATCCGCATTCATTCACCGTGGCCCGGCGCCTGGCCACGGTGCGGCTGTTCCTTCGGGATTATCCCGCAGCCGACTCGGCGATCCGGCGGGTCATCGATCTCTCGCCGACCAACGCCCAGGCGGTGCTGCTCCAGGTCATGATCGGGGTGGCGCGGGGAGATCTGCCCGGCGCCCGTGCGGCCGTGGCGGCGGGTGCCCGGCGGATCGACCCCGCGACGATCTACCCCTTCCTGGCCATGTACCAGGACCTGTACTGGGTGCTGGACGACGCCCAGCAGCGCGAGGTGCTGAGCCTGCCGCCCAGCGCCTTCGACAACGACCGCGGCGTGTGGGCGCTGGTCCGGACCGAGCTGTACCAGCTCCGGGGGGACAGCGGCCGAGCCCTGCTCTACGCCGATTCGGCCCGCCTCACCTTCGAGGTCCAGAGCCGCGCCGCGCCGGATGATGCCCAGCGTCACTCCATCCTCGGCGTGGCGCTGGCTTATCAGGGGCGGAAGGCCGAGGCGATTCGGGAGGGCCGGCGGGGCACCGAGCTGCTGCCGCTCAGCGAGGACGCGATCAACGCGCCCTACGTGCAGCTCCAGCTCGCCCGGATCTACGTTCTCACCGGAGAGCGCGAGCAGGCGGTCGAGGTGCTCGAGGTGCTCCTCGCCAGACCGTTCTATCTCTCCCGGGGGTGGCTGCGCCTGGATCCGGCCTTCCGGCCGCTCGCCGGGTACCCGGGGTTCGAGGCCTTGCTGGCAGAAGGGGGCCCCGCGGACTAGGGCCGGCTCCCCCGGGGCTGACCCGAAGCGACGCCAGCCTGCTCGACATCCACGCTCCGCAGGAAGCGGCGGATGACCCCGACCGTGGCCTCGGGATTGTCCCAGGTCGTGATGTGCGCCGCCCCGGGGATGACCTCGACCGTGGCTCCAGGGGTCAGCGACGCGAAATGTCGGATGGTCGGTGGATCGGCCTCATCGAACTCGCCGACGGTGTACAGCGTCGGAACCTTGATCGCCCGCAGCAGGGCCGTCACATCGTAGGTCCTCAGGGTGCCGGTGACGGTGAATTCGCTGGGTCCCTGCATGTAGTTGTAGATCTGCATATTGGCCGTCTTCATGGTGCTGTCGAGATCCGCCTCCACCGGATGGCGCCACACGTACTTTCCGTAGAACTCCTCGAGCGCCGCCTGGTAGGCGGGGCCATCGAACCGCCGCTCCGCTTCCGCCAGCCGGATCGCGCGCTGCGCCGAGTCGGACAGCGTGTGAGTCAGACGCCTCGCGTTTCGCTCCCAGGTCGGGATGTCGAGCGCCGCGCTGGCGAGGGTCAGGCTGGCCACCCGTTCGGGATGCGCCCGGTAGTACTCGAATCCCAGGATCGTCCCCCACGAGTGTCCGACGAGGTGGATCCGGGCATAGCCCAGCGCCGAGCGCAGCGAATCGAGCTCCCGCACGAAGTGCGCGATCGTCATCTGCGTCGTATCGGTCATCGGGCCCGACTTGCCGCTACCGAGCTGATCGTACCGGATCACCGGCCGGTCGTTTCCGAGAGCCTCGAGCGGCTTCAGGTAGAAGCTGTTATACCCCGGCCCGCCGTGGAGGAGGATCACCGCCATGCCGGTACCGGTGCCGGTCTTCTTGTACCAGATCCTGCCACCGGGCACCGGGAGGTATGCCTCGCCGGCGCCAGAGGCCGGGGCGGGCTCGGTCTTCGTCGCGGCGGCGGGAGTCGCGTGCTTGGCCTCGGTGCAAGCGAGGGAGAACGCCGCGAGGGCGCTCGAGACGATCGAGACTTGCCTAGCCGTCCTCATCGCTGCGCCCCCCGGTCGTACAGCATGCGCTGAAAGATGTTCTGCACCCCGATGAGGGTCGCCTGCCCCGCCTCGCCGCTGATCATCACGAAACGCTGGTCGTCCGGGGCTACGTCGTACGCGCGGAACGCTCCGCCGCGAAGGAAGGTGCCACTGAAGAGCCGTCGGCGACCCGTGACGGCGAAGCTGGGGGACAACGTCACCGAGGCGACCATCAGGCTGTCCCCGCACCGATAGAACAGCTCTCGGCCGTTATGGGCCCACGCCGGCTCGGTGCCGCCCTGCAGCGACACCGGAATGCGGGCACCGGCAACGGGAAACGACTGGACGTACACCTCCATCTGTCCCGTCTGGTCGGACTGGTACGCCAGCCAATGGCCGTCCGGCGCGAGCGCGGGCGCGGACTCGTCGAAAGCGGCCGGAATGATCGTCCGGGCGGTGGGCGCCGAATCGAACGCCAGCGTGCGGATGCCGCTCGATCCGCTCGACGTTTCCTGAAAGACGACCGTGCGGCCATCGGGCGTGACGCTGGCGGCGGACCGGTTGCCGGCGGCGACGAGCAGGCTTTCGGGGCGCGAGCTTCCGTCGGCCGCGATCCACCACAGATCGTCGTTGCTCGAGTAGACCACGCGCCGCCCATCCGGGGACCAGGCGGGACGATCACTGATGCCGTCGGTGGTGATCCGCGACCAGACGCGCTGGACCACATCGACCACCCAGACATCCCGCCCAGACGAGGTCAGGTCGTTGATGTCGAACGCGACCCGCCTGCCGTCGGGTGAGAAGCGCGGGTTGCCGTAAGACTTCGCTTCGGGTACGAGCGGGGTGGCCTGTCCCGAGCGGGACACCAGCAGCAGCCGCCTCGGCATCACCAGCCCGCCGGCGCGGGGATAGATGATCGACCCGCCGGAGGAGACCGCGGCTCGGGCGACATAGGCATCCGGCTGCGCGACATCGCGGGCGATCGTCACGGGAGGTCCGGTCGCCCGCACCCGATCGGGATCGAACGGCAGCGCGATCAGCGAACCGTCGGCGTAGCTCAGCGCCAGAAATCCGCCCTTGACCCACTGCGGCCCGAAACCGGCCTCCTCGAGGCGGGTAATCTTACCCGTCCGCAGGTCCAGGGCTGCCAATCGAGTCCCCTGGCCCCGGTACACGGCGAACAGGACAGTGCGGTGACCCGGGAGCAGGAGTGGGGTCCGGAAGGCCTCCCCAGAGCCTCGCTCGGGCCGGGCGAATTCGTGCGGCCGGCCGCCTTGCGCCGGGACGGCCATCAACGCTCGGGTGCTTCCCTCGCCGTCCGGGGCGTTGTGATACCGTACCGTGTCGTCGTCCGCCCAACTGAAATCCCACCCCGGGCACGAATCACAGATCGTGATCGGCGCGCCGCCCGCGAGGGGAACCTTGAGCAGGGCGGCGCCGAGGTGGAACCCGAGCCACCGGCTGTCGGGCGAAAAGAATGGAGAAGTGCCGCGGCGTCCCCCGGGCACCGGCAGCGGTTCGAGCCGGTCCGCATACCGCAGCATCAGTCCGACGGTCGAGGAGTAGGCGAACACCGAGCCGTCGGGTGCATAGGCCAGCGTACTCGTGACGATATCGATCAGACCGGCGCTGTCCGGCAGGGTAACCGTGTATCGCAGCACGGCCGGCGGCACGGCCCGCGGCCGGTGCCACGCGGCCCACCCCGCCCCCAGTCCGGCCGCGGCGGCTACCAGCGCTAGCGCGGCCCACGGCAGCATTCGCTGCAGCGGTCCGGTCCGAGCCGCTCCCCTCGCCGACGGCAGTACCCGCGTCCGAGCGCCGTCCGATCCTGCATACCCGGGATCGCCGAGCGCCTCGGCGAACGCACGCGCGTTCTCGAATCGATCGGCCGGGAGCTTCTCCAGGGCGGTGAGCACCGCCGCCTCCACCTGCGGCGGGATGCTCTTCCGCTGCGCCCGGAGTGGACGGGGCGACTCGGTGAGCACCCGCGCCACGATCGCCTGCGCCGTGGCGCCCTCGAAGGGCGGCTCGCCCGTCAGCATCTCGTAGAGCACGCAGCCGAGGGCGTAGATGTCGCTTCGGGCGGTAATCTCCCGCTCGCCCATCGCCTGCTCGGGGCTCATGTAGTGAGGCGTGCCGAGCGACATGCCGGTCTCGGTCATGCGGGAGCTGCCGACACTGGAGACCGCGAGGGCGATGCCGAAGTCGGCGACGAGCGCCGAGCCGTCGTGCAGCAGGATGTTCTCGGGCTTGATGTCGCGATGAACTACGCCGTGCCGGTGGGCATAGTCGAGCGCGCCGGCGACCTCGGTGGCGAGCCGGACAGCGTCCTGGATCGCGAGCTGCTTCTCCCGCTTGAGGCGGTCGCGCAGGCTCTCGCCCTCGACGAACGGCATCACGTAATACGCGGTGCCGCTCACCTCGCCGCTGTCGATGAGCCCGAGGATGTGGGGATGCTGCAGGGTGGCGATGGTCTTGATCTCGCGCAGAAACCGCTCGGCACCGATCACGGCGGAGAGCTCGGGCCGAAGAACCTTGATCGCCACCCGGCGGCCGTGGCGCAGGTCTTCCGCCAGGTAGACGGTCGCCATGCCGCCCTGGCCGAGCTCCCGCTCGATGCGGTAGCGGTCGGCCAGGGCCATGGTGAGGTGAGACCGGGGGTCGGTCATCGGTGAGCTAAGATGGGGCCCAAAGTCGGGCGGCGCGAGTGTCACGGCGCGACACAATCAGAAACGCCCAGTCCCCGCAAATCTCCCCTCATACGGGAGGCCGGTGAGGGGGACTCGATCCCTGCGGGGCGTGACTTGGGTGGCCCATCTATATTTGAGCTACCTCCCGAAAAACTCGACCCGCCCACGCCGGCATGGAGCTCGACTCGTGCGCTGGATTCCCCTCGTCCTCGTCGCGCTCCTCGGGGCTCGGCCGCCGGCCGCTTCCGGCCCGGAGACCATCGCCGCCAACGACAACCGCCGCCCGGCCGGGCGGCTCGAGCACGGGGTGCTCTCGCTCGCGCTCGAGGTCCGCGCCGGCGCGCTCCGGCCGGAGGAGGATGGCGGCACTGGCGTCCCCGCGCTGGCCTTCGCGGAAGTCGGCCAGCCGCTCCAGACGCCGGGTCCCCTGATCCGGGTCCCCCAGGGTACCGAGGTTCGGGTCAGCCTTCGGAACCCGCTCGACTCGACGCTTACCGTCTACGGCCTCGGCGCGCGGCCCCTGACCAGCGACAGCGGCATCGTGCTCCGCCCCGGCGAGACCCGCGAGGTGCGCTTCCGCGCGACGGCGCCGGGCACCTACTTCTATTTTGCCGCACTGAACCACGGCGGCCTGCTCGATCGCCTCTGGTACGACAGTCAGCTCAACGGCGCGCTGATCGTCGATCCACCTGGTGCCTCGACCGACGACCGGATCTTCGTGATCGGCCTGTGGTCCTATCCGTTCGTGGACTCGCTGGGAGTCGCTACGGCGGAGGAGCACATGGTGATCAACGGGAAGACCTGGCCCTACACCGAGCGCCTCTCGTATCCGCGCGGGAGCACCGTGCGGTGGCGGGTGATCAATCCCACCATTGCCGCCCACCCGATGCACCTGCACGGCTTCTTCTTCCATGTGGACAGCCGGGGTGACTGGCGCTCCGAGCGGACCTTTCGCGGTGAGGCGCGGCCGTTCGAGGTGACCCAGCTGCTCAACGAGGGGCAGACGTTCGCGCTGAGCTGGGTGGCCGAGCGGGAAGGCAACTGGGTGTTCCATTGCCACTTCGCCTTTCACGTCTCGCACCATATGGCGCTGGGCGGTGATGACGCCGATCCCAGCACGGCCCCGCGGGTGACCGCCGTCTCGACGGCTGCGGCGACCGACGGGCACTCGCCGATGCAGCACCGGATGAGCGGCCTGGTGCTCGGCATCCACATCGTGCCGGGTGCGACGCCCGCGCGTCGGCCGGCGGCAGGCCGGCCACCTCGCGAGATCCGGCTGCTGGCGCAGTCGGCACCTCGGCGCTATGGGGCTCTCGCCGGCATGGGTTACGTGGCGCAGGAGGGCGGCGCCGAGCCGGCGCGCGACTCGATCGACGTCCCGGGCCCGACCCTGGTGCTCGAGCGGGGCGAGCCGGTACGGATCACCGTCGTGAACCACCTGGCCGAGCCGACGGCGGTGCACTGGCACGGCATCGAGCTGGAGAGCTTTCCCGACGGGGTGCCCGGCTGGAGCGGCACGCCGTCCCGTCTCATGCCGGCGATCCAGCCGGGCGACAGCTTCGTGGCCGAGTTCGTGCCGCCGCGTGCGGGGACGTACATCTATCACACCCACAACAACGAGCAGCTCCAGATGGGGAGCGGTCTCTATGGCGCGTTGCTGGTGGTGGATTCGACCCGGCCCTACGATCCCGAGACCGACAAGGTATTCGTGGTGGGCGGCGGCGGGCCGGCCGACTCGCTGCCGCAGTTCCAGTTCCAGAGCCCCGGGGTGGTGAATGGTACCGACGCCCCCGCCCCGCTCGACCTGAAGCTCGGCCGGACCTACCGCTTCCGGCTGATCAACATCAACCCAGATTGGCGCGTCATCTTCTCGCTCACGTCGGACTCGGCGATGGCGCACTGGCGGCCGGTCGCGAAGGACGGCGCTGATCTGCCTCGCTCGCAGCAAGTCCTGCGGCCGGCGTGGTGGCTCACGGGCCCCGGAGAAACGGCAGACTTCGAGTATACGCCGCGCACGCGCGGGGAGCTGCGGCTGGAGGTGAAGACGCGGCTGTCGGGGTGGATCGTGCCGGTGGCGGTGCGGGTGCGGTAGGCGGTAAGACGAGCGAGCGCGGATTCACGCCTGAGGAGCGCAAGCCGTGAGGAATCGGGCGATTTCTCGCGGCCTTCGCGCCGGTCAGCTCGAGGCGATGGGCGTACCCTGGGCCGACGCGAAGCGCCAGCCGTCGTCCCCTCTGACATAGACGTGGGTGTAGCGGCTGTGGGCCGACCAGGACTGCTGCTCGTAGCGGCCACGCATGCGGGTCTGGCCCGTGACGACCGCGGCCGAGCCGTAGACGCGGATCCTCGAGTCGATCCGCTCGATCGACTCGAACACCAGCTGCCGACCAGCCACCAGCTCGCGCAGGACCGAGCCGGGAATCTCCGACCCCGTCATCACGTCTACCAGCACGAAGTCCGGCGTGAGCAGCGCGTCGAGCGCCGGACCGTCCGCGTGAAGCAGCGCGATGAAGAACCGGTCTTCGGACGCGGACACTTCCTGTTGTATGGTCATACCGGTAACTCCTTCCCGCGCCCCCGGGCCAGGCACTCGTCGGCCGACCACGCGCCCGGCCCCGCGAAGGCGAGAACCAGCAGCGCGCCGATGTAGAGGAGGTTGATCTCGTACCCCGGTGGGCCGAACACCGGGCCGTCGGGGGTGAGGCCGATGGTGTTCACCGAGCTGAAGCCGAAGCGGAGCTGCACGGTGAACATCGCGACCAGCATGGACACGATCAGCGGGACACTGGCGACGGCCACGAACAGCCCGGCCACGATCGCGATGCCGCCGAGGATCTCGGTCAGCGTCACCACCCACGCCGTGAGCTGCGGGAGGGGCGCCCCGATCTGCGCCAACAGGCGGGCGAAGCCGGCCGGCCCTCTGCTCCACTTGGCCCACCCGTGTGCCAGGAAGCCGAAACCCACGACCAGCCGCAAGGCCAGCAAGGCCCAGCGCGGGGCCCGGGACCCTTCGGCCAGGGCGCGCCAGCCGGGCCGCGGCCCGGCGTCATCCAGGCTCTTCCGCATGAGCAGGTTCCGGTGACCGCCCGGGTACCCGTTCATCGCCGCCAGGGTGGTGAAGCCGTGCCTGGCGTAGAACGCCGGCGCCTGGAAGGTGAACGTCATCAGGATGATCTGGGTGCAGCCGCGTCGGCGCGCCTCGCGCTCGGCCGCCGCGAGAAGTCGCGTCCCGAGACCCTGGCCACGCAGCGACTCCTCGACCCAGAACTGCCGGATCTCACAGCACCCGGCCCAGGTATTGCCGCAGATGCCGGCGACGATCCGCCCGGCGTCGTCCCGCACGAAGATCGCCAGCCACTCGCCGTCGGTGATCCGCGTGGCGGCGGCGTTGAACTCGTAGATCCTGTCCTCGAGGTACTCCACCTGCTCGGGGCTGGGGTCGGTTTCCACGACGAGGCCCGGCATCGTCATCCGTTACCTCTCTCTACCCGCCAGGGCGGGTCGCGGCGGTTCGAGCCGGCGAAGAACAGACAGAGCGCGTTGCCGGCCGGATCCCGCAGCCGCGCCTCCCGCCAGAGCCACGGCTGGTCGGTCGGCGGGGTGTCGAAGTGGATGCCCTCGTCCACCAGGCGCTCGACCGTTCCGTCGAGGTCGGCGCACTCCAGGTACACGACGGGTGCGGGGCCTCGGCTGGACTCGGCGGTCTGCTCGATCGAGAGAGTGCTCTCGCCGTCCGGACACTCGAAGCGGACGTAGCGAGGGAGCGCGTCCACGATGAGCCGAAGTCCTAGCGACCGATAGAATGCCACGGCGGGGGCAAGGTCCCGGGCGGGCAGTGTGACCTGATTCAGATTCATGTCGAGCATCCGTGTGCCTGATGCTCTGGAACGCTCCCGGAGGTGGAACAGTTCCATCGAGAGGGGCGGTGCCCGGTCATGTCGTCTTGTACAGGTACCACCCCGGCGCAACCGCGTCGACCAGAATGAAGCGGTCGACACTCATCGCAGGCGGCCTGGCATCCCCCGCGCAACGCATGAACCCCACCTCGTTGTCGATCATGCCCCCCACGCCAAGGAGGACGCAGCCGGGCGCATCCGGTGTGCGCTTCACACCCTTCAGGTGGAGCTCGGCCAGCTGGGCGGCCGGCGCTCGCGCCGGTGCGCGCTTCGCACGACCGGGCTCGTCGGCGGCAATGCTACGCACGGTGTCTCGCCCGAACGCCTCCGCGATGCTGTCGAGCACCGGCTGGTGCGCGTGGAAGAAGGTCTTCAGGGCCGAATCGGTGCTGACGGTGAGCCTCATATTCTGGAGCTCCGCGGCATCAGAGTCGGACAGGCCGGGAGTGTTCGCCAGCGTGTCGAGCAGCATGTAGAACAACGGGGGCAGCCACAAGGCTCGGATGGCGGACAGCCGCCATCCCGCGTCTTCCTTCACGACGTACAGGTACAAGTCCAGCGGCCGGCGGTCGGGGGCGATCAGCGCCGTAAAGACCGTCGCGGTTGGACCGCTTTCCACGGCGTGGAGCGAGCTGCGCAAGACCGGAACTCCGGCCTCTCCGATGGTCCCTTCCGCCCGGTCTCGCGCCTTCATCTCTCCGCTGTAGTACTCAGCCTTCAGAGGCCAGGCGGGTGCCAGGAGGTACTGCTCGACGACCCATTGCGGGCCGGTCGAGTCGGCCGGCGCCTGCGCCCGGCAAAGGCCCGGACTGAGCAGGAGGGCGAGGAGGAGGACGCGGGACTGCTTCCCTGCGAGTGGTCGGGCCGTGTCGAACCCGACGGTCGAAGGCGCGGGGTCCAGCCCCGGGAAAACCCGCTGGAGGAAACCGAACATGCGAGGCACCTCGAGTGATGGGAGAGCCAACGTGTTCGAGTCCGGGTGGCGGCATTCGAGAATGTGCCGGGAGGATCAAGTCGCAATCAAGCGCGAGGGTCGGGAAGCACCCCGTGTCCCCCGGGTCTTGCGCAGAAACACCGTCTTTGTTACCCTAAGTCCGCTTTACCGGGAGTCGCGTCCCGTAGGTCGTTCGGATCGGAGTGGTGCGGCCGTCAGCCGTCGAGCCATTCCAACGAAGCAGTGGCAGCCAACCGCCCCCTGCTCACGACCACGGTGACGCGACTTTTTGCATTCTGGTCACTGGACTTGCACTGGACCTAGGAGCCCGACCGTACCATGACCGTTCGCCCGTTGTATGGCGCATCCCGAATCCCCGCCGGCTTGCCAGCCGTGCGCGCGATCGCATCCGCGACCGCGAGGGGCGTCGTGTGCCCGGCGACCAGGCCATCGCTCGGAGAGTTTCCCGACCGGTTTGGGCGACAGGATCACGAGACGGAGCGACTTGCCGGGTGGCGAGGTAGTGACGTGAAGGATTTCAGGGAGTCCAGCGCGCAGGCGGGAGGGGCAGACCCAGGACCGTGAGTCCCGGCTCATGCCCATCACCCGGGGGAGGAACGATCGCCCCACCTGCGCGCACGACGCCGGGTGGGGCGATCGGCGTTTCAGGCATCACGCTCTTTGACAACCGACCCATGCGGGTGTGTGCAGCAGGAAGCGTCGCCGATCGGCCGTGGCCGACGGGCGGATGGCGTTCTCGCACGAGACGCGACTCCCGGGTGGGGGCGTCATTCGTTCGTCGTGCCACCGCCGGCGGCGACGCCGCAGGTCTGGAGCCGTAGCGCAATGAAGCGCACCCGACTGTCCATCGGGGGGGTGCGGGTTCGAGTCCCGTCGGCTCCGTATAACGATCGCAGCGGCTTCTGTAGCTCACCGGTAGAGCGGCTGGTTGAAGCCCAGCGCGCAGCGGGTTCGATTCCCGCCGGAGCCATCGCTCGATACGCCGCCGTGGCGAAACGCAGACGCGCGACGCTCAGAACGTCGTGGGCACGGCCCGTGGGGGTTCGAATCCCTCCGGCGGCATGGAGGGCATTCCGCTCCTGTAGCTCAGCTGGCAGAGCGCCCGCTTCGTAAGCGGGAGGTCGTCGGGTCGGCACCGACCAGGAGCCCCACCAGGTGCGTGGCTCAACCGGCAGAGCGCGGGACTGTGGCTCCCGAGGCGGCGGTTCGACGCGTCTCACCACTCGACTTCTTGCCGCCTGTAGCTGAGCTGGTCCAAGCGCCCGTCTGATACACGGGAGCACGGAGGTTCAACTCCTCCCAGGCGGACTCTGAATATGCACTCGTAGCTCAGGTGGTCAGAGCGTCGCGCCGCCAGCGCGAAGGCCGCGGGCTCGAATCCCGCCGGGTGCTTGCATGCTCCAGTGGCCGAGCGGCCGAGGCACCAGCCTTCCAAGCTGGCGACAGGGGTTCGACTCCCCTCTGGGGCTCTGGTGATGGGTCTGCTCTCTGGTTCCCACGCGCGGATAGCTCAGCTGGGAGAGCGCCGGTCTCACATGCCGGATGCCGCTGGTTCGAATCCAGCTCCGCGTACTCTCGAAGCCCGCCGGCGGGCCGGTAGCTCCATGGGCAGAGCGCCCCTCTTGCACGGGGGAGGCTTCGGGTTCGACCCCCGACCGGTCCATGCCCCACCATCGCAGAGTGCTGGCGCAATCGGCAGCGCACCGCGTTCGGAACGCGGGGGTTCTCGGTTCGAGTCCGGGGCACTCTATCTCACTCCAACGGTCGTTCGTACCTACCATTCACTCAGCGCGGGAGGCGACATGCAGATCTTCGGAACGCACGACGACGCGACGCGGGCGCAGCTCGCGAAGGTGGCGGAACGGGCCCGCAAGGTGGCCCTGATGGCCGACGGCCACGTGGGCTACGTCATGCCCATCGGCGGCGTGGCCGCGTACGAGAACGCCGTCTCCGTGGTCGGCGTCGGCTTCGACATCGCCTGCGGCAACGCGGCGATCCGCACCAACCTGACCGTCGCCGACCTGGGCGACACCGGGGAGCAGGTGAATCGCCGGCTGATCTCTCTGGCCGACGAGATCGCCGATACGCTGAGCTTCGGCGTCGGCCGGAAGAACCGGGCCGACGACGCGCCCGTGGACGATCCCCTGTTCGAGGATCCGGCCTGGGCCGCGGTCCCGCCCAAGCACCGGCAGGCGCTGCAGGTCAAGGCTCGCCAGCAGCTCGGCACGGTGGGCAGCGGCAACCACTACGTCGACGTCTTCGCCGACGAGACCGGCGCGCTCTGGGTCGGCGTTCACTTCGGCAGCCGAGGCTTCGGCCACACGGTCGCCTCGAATTTCCTGGCCCTGGGCCAGGGCGCCAAGTGGGGTGAGCGGGTGCCCGAGACCGAGGTCCTCCTGCCGTTGGACCAGCCGGTGGGCCACGACTACTGGCAGCTGATGGAGCTGGCGGGACGATACGCCTACGCCGGCCGGGAATGGGTCGCGCGGAAGGTCGTGTCGATCCTCGGCGGCCGGGAGCTGGAGCTGGTGCACAACCATCACAACTTCGCCTGGAAGGAGCGGCACGAGGGCGACGAGCTGGTGGTGGTCCGGAAGGGCGCGACGCCGGCCTTCCCGGGACAGCTCGGCTTCATCGGCGGCTCGATGGGCGACGACGCGGTGATCGTGCGGGGCACCCCGTCGGACGACCCGGTGGTCACGGACGTGCAGCGCGGGGCCCTGTACTCCACGGTGCACGGCGCCGGCCGGGTGATGAGCCGGACCGCGGCGGCGGGCAAGCGGCACCGGAAGACCGGCCGAGTCCTGAGTGAGGGCCGGATCACGCCCGAGATGATGCGGTCGTGGGTGGCCGAGAAGAACGTGGTCCTGCGGGGCGGCGGCCTGGACGAGAGTCCGCACGTGTACCGCCGCCTGCCCGAGGTGCTCTCGGCGCAGGGCAACACCATCGAGGTGCTGCATACGCTTCGGCCCCTCATCGTGGTGATGGCCGGAGCGGACGAGTTCGACCCCTACAAGGATTGACCTTCTACCCGGGCGGCGCTGCTGCCGCCCGGCCTTGCCTCACCAAGCCCTGTAGTCCAACGGACAAGACGCCCGGCTACGAACCGGGAGACTGAGGGTTCGAATCCCTCCGGGGCGGCTGGCTTGCCACACACGCGCGTCGTCGGTTGGAGAGCCGGGGAGGAGGCCTCATGGCCAAGTGCATGATCTACAACACGACCGGCGAGCCGCTGGATCTGATTCCGGCGCTCCTGGGCCTCTGTCTCCACCTGCGTGGGAAGGCCGTGATCCTGGAGACGTTCCCGGGCCAGGTGGTGCGGAGTCCGCGTCTGGAGTTTCCGCTGCCGGCCAGCGTCGTGCTGCGAAAGCATCGCCGGGTCGGCTCACGGGAGGCGGTGCTGACGAACGAGCACCTGTTTCTCCGGGATGGCTACCGGTGTGCCTACTGCGGCCGCCGGCGGGAGGAGCTGGGGCCCCGGGAACGGCTGACGCGAGACCACCTGATCCCGCGTTCGCGGGGTGGCGCCGACGCCTGGCTCAACGTGGTCACGGCGTGCAGCGCGTGCAACCACCGGAAGGACGACCGCCTGCTCGAGGCCGTGGGGTCGCTGCGGGTGAAGGTATGGGTCCCCAGCCGACGGGACCTCGTGATTCGTACGCTGGCCCGGCACCAGGGTGCCGTCGCCTGAAAGGAGAACCGGCATGATTCCGAGCTTTGCAGTCACCGACACGGAGGTGATGCCATGAGACAATGACCCATTCACCGAGGACACGATGCACCCGCAGGAGCAGCTCGAAGATGGCGCGGCGAAGCCGACGGCGGGCGACTATTTCGTCGTGAGCGGCGACCGCTGCACCTGGTGCGTGAGCACCGAGATGGCCCGCCTGATCGAGGCCCACCTGGACGCGGAGCCGCCGGCCAGATGGGTCAGGTTCGTCGATCTCACCGGCGCACGCATCCGGCTCAGGACCCGGATGATCGAATCGATCACCCAGTCCGCCGCCGGCCAGCGTGCCTCGAGACGCGCCTTCCACCGGATGCTCGATCGGGAGCGGAAGGCGGATCGTTCGTGGGACGATGACGATGAGTGAGGGTGAGCAGGAAGTTCGGCTGGCGTGAGCCCGCGAGCTTGAGGCTCTCTCGCGTCAGCCGGCCTCAGGGCACCAGCGGCAGCCCCGCCTTCCGCAGGATGGCGACAAAGCGGGGATTGCCGTGCAGCGCCTGGTAGCGCCAGTTGCGATTGACCCAGGCCATGTTCGCCGCCTGGGCGGTCAGGCCGCGGTCCAGCCACTCGAGGGTCCGCGCGGTATCTCCCAGCCCGAGATACACCGTCGCCACGTAGTCCTCGCGGACATACCGCGGCCCCGCGGCCGCGAGGGCCGCGGTGAGCTCGCGGCGCGCGGCCGCCGTATCGCCTGACTTTGCCAAGGCCTCGCTCAGGATGAGCATGTCCTCCGGCCTGGTCAGCGGCGTCGTCTTGAGCCTCGTGACGGCCTCGGCGGCGCGGCCCTGCCGGAGCAGGAGATTCGCGTCGCAGATGTTGTCCGCCACCCGGCGGAGCGCCTGGCAGGCGGCCGTCGAGCTGTCGAGCATGCCCCGATCCATGAAGATGACGTACGCCAGGTTGGTTGGGGCGAACGAAAACGGATTGTGCTTCCGGGCGCGCCGCACGACGGATGTCGCGGAGTCGTCCATCCCCCGCGCGTGCAGGACCCAGCCGTAGTCACCGCCGAACGGTGTCGTGCTGTCCAGTGCGAGCGCCCGCAGGTACTCCGGCTCGGCCGCGGCAAAGTCGCGGAGATAAGTGGCGAGCAGCGAGCCGCGCAGGGCGTGCGCCGGGGCCGATGTCGGATCGAGCGCGAGCGCCTGCTCCACCGCCGCGCGCATCGGAGGCACTGCCTCACGCGGAGCGACGTAGGTATCCGCGAGGAAGAACCATGCCTGGGCGATCCCGTTCCATGGGTCGGCATAGGTGGAGTCGAGCTGGGCGGCACGCCGGAAGAGCGCGATCGCCTCGTGGAGGCCGGCCTCCGTCCCCTGCTCGGTCAGGAACTGCCCCCGGAGGACGAGATCGTGCGCCTCCGGGCTGGTCGTCCGGTGGGCGGCGAGGCCCGCGTCGTCCCGCCGGGCGCGGGCGATCCCCAGGGCCGAGGCGATCGCGCTCGCGGCCGAATCCTGCAGCGGGTAGAGCTCCTTCTCGGTGACGTCGTACCGCTGGCTCCAGAGCAGCGCCTCGTCGGCGACGTTGACCAGCGAGATGGTCACCCGGAGGCGGTCGTCCACCTTCCCGACCGTGCCCTCCACCATCGCGTCCGCGTGGAGCGCGGTGCCGGCGTCGCGCGCGGTCTTCCCCCGCAGGGCAAAGGTCGAGCTGCGGGACACCACGTGGAGGCCGGTCATCCCGGCCAGCGTGGTGGTGAGGTCGGTGGCCATGCCGTCGCCCAGGTAGGCGTCGGCGGTATCACTGCTGCGCGAGGTGAACGGGAGCACGCCTACGCGCTTGGCGGCTACCGCCGTCGGCGCCCACGCCGAGGCGGTGCCCGTTCCGCGGCGGGACAGGCGCCAGGCACCGAAGGCGAGCAGCGCCAACACCGCGACACCTGCCAGCGGCAGGCGGAGGCGAGCCAGGCGAGCTGCCGGCGCCGCCGCGGCGATCGGCCGGGTGGCCGTCGGCGTGATCCCGCCGCTCGGCGTCATCAGTGCCTCGAGCTGGGGCACCAGCTCCTCGGCGGTCTGCCAGCGATCGGCGGGGCGCTTCTCCAGGCATCGCATCACCACCGTCGCCAGGGCCGCCGGCAGCGGCCGATGGTTGGTGATCGGCTCGGGAATGGCCGTCACGTGAGCGGCCAGCACCTGCTGCGGGCTCGCCCCCGTGAACGGAGGCCGGGCGGCCAGCAGCTCGTACGCCACCACGCCGAAGGCGTAGATGTCGGCCCGGTGATCCACATGGGGATCGGCTACCGCCTGCTCCGGGGCCATGTATGTCGGCGTGCCGAGGGCGACACCCACGGTGGTGAGCGACTGGCGCCCGGTAGCCTCGCTCAGCGCCTTGGCGACGCCGAAGTCCATCACCAGCGCGTGCCGGCCGCGCAGCATCACGTTTTCAGGCTTGAGATCCCGGTGGACCACGCCATGTCGGTGAGCTTCGGTGAGCGCGTCGGCGACGTCGCGAAGGATCCGAACCGCCTCGCCGATCGGCAGCTCGCCTTCCTTGGTCAGCTTCTCGCGCAGGGAGAGCCCGTCCACGTAGGGCATGACGTAGTAGAGGAGATTGTCGGCCTCGCCCGAGTCGTACAGGGGAAGGATGTGGGGGTGCTGCAGGGCGGCCGCCACCTTGATCTCGCGGAGGAAGCGCTCCTTGCCGAGCGACGCGGAGAGATCCTCCCGCAGGAGCTTGAGCGCGACCTTGCGGTCGTGCCTCACGTCCTGGGCGAGATAGACGGTGGCCATGCCGCCGGCCCCGAGCTCGCGGTCGATGGTGTAGTGGCCGGCGAGGGCGGCGCGAAGGCTGTCCGGCGCGGCCACGTCAGTGCACCTGCCCCAGGTACCGGTCGAGCCAGCCCAGGGTTTCGCCCACCAGCTCGGTGCGCGGCACGAAGTGCCCCCCTTCGACGATCACCTGGCGCTTCCGATCCGGAGGCGTACCGAGGAGCCGAAACATCGGGCGCTGCGCGGTCTCGACCGGGAAGTAGTGATCGTACTGCCCGTTCAGCATGAGCACCGGGATCGTGATCCGGGGCAGGAAGTTGATCGGCTCGACCTCCGGCTGCCCGCGCTGGTACTCGAGCCCGGCCACCAGCAGGACCGCGGCCTTGAATCGCGGCTCCACGGCCGGCATCAAACCGCCGAGGTAGCCGCCCCAGCTCACGCCGTAGTAGGCCAAACGGGTCGGGTCGATGTCGGGCCGAGTCGCCAGGTAGTCGATGGTCCGGCGCATGTCCTTGGCCCAGGCGATGACGTGCTCCTTGTAGAAGTTGCTCTCGTCGGGGTAGTCGCTGTGCAGGCTGTCCTGCCGCTCGTACGTGCTCTTGTAGATCGGATGCACCACGGCTCGCCCGCTCCGGATAATGAAATCGAACACCCACGTGGTGATATCCTTGCTCGAGCTTTCGTGGATGGCGTCGGACCCCGGGAAGAACACCACGGTCTGATAGGGCGGCTTCCGCCGCTTCGGGAGGTAGAGGTAAGCGGCCATGCGCTCGTGATTGTAGGCCGCGTCGAAGTACACCTTTTCCCGAACCCAGTCGTCCGTCTCGTCGCGGGCGCTGTCCACCGACGCGCTCAGACTGGTGCGATCGTAGTCGTACATCCGGCGGTACACCGCGAACACCTGGTCCGAGACCGGCCGCTCCTGGCTGTAGTCGCGGAACGCGCGCACGATCGGACGGCCGGCCGCCGCGAGGTTCGGGTCGGCCAGGTACTTCGCCACCCGAAACCCGTTGGTCGCCGAGCGGTCCATCGGATCCTGGGCGTAGGCGTCGTTGAAGGCGTAGGTCGGGTCGTTCCAGCCGCCGCCCAGGATGTAGCGCTCCGATCCCGTCTGGTTGAAGCACCACTCCCGCGCATTTCCCGCCATGTCGGTGGTCCCGAACGGGCCAACTCCGCGGTACTGCCCCACGGGCGCGAGGCTCCCGTGTCCGAAGTTGCTCTCCGGCACGATCACCGCCCCGGCCCAGGTGAACGCCGCCCGGCTCCAGTGGTAGATCGTCGGCAGCTCGGCGCCCGCGTAGGACGCGTACGCGGCGGCCTCATACCAGCTGACTCCGGTCACGGGATAGTCCGCCTGGCCCGACGGATAGGTGCCGCCCTCCCACGGGGCGGGCCCGGGCCGGCCGGTCCTGTCCACGAATCGCGCGAGCGCCTCGCTCGGGGAAAGTTTGTGTCCGTTGGTCGTGAACGGCTCGCGCCACCAGCCGGACCGCCTGTAGCCGCCGGCGTCAACGAAGGCCTTGAACTGGCGGTTCGTCACCTCGTAGCGGCCGATCAGGTAGTCGCCGAGGGCGAGCGAATCGAGCTGCTCGAGACCGGGGAGGTTGAGCTCGGTAGCGCCTCCCTGGACCCGGACCATTGCCATCGCCGTGTCGCCGTCGGGCTGCAGCGCGAACGTTCCGCGCATCGGGAAGGCAGCCCAGACCGCGATGTCGAGCGGCCGGAATCCCGGCTTGTCGATGCGCAGGCGCGAGATGCGATGCGGCACCCGTGCCGCGGTCAGCGGTGAGGTGCCGAGCAGCAGCCCCGAGTCGCCCGGCGGGGCCCGGTAGCGCATCCACCGGACCCATGCTCCCGCGGGATCGGTGCGAATCGTGAACGTGTCGGAGAACTGCGGCCACAGCGACGCGAGCGCCGAATCGGCCGGGACGACGGCCTGCGCCTTCCGGGCCACGATGTACGCGGAATCCCAGACGCCGCTATCCACCAGGACGTGGACCAGCGGGATCGCGGTGTCGGTCGCCCATCGGAGCTCCGCCGCGCGGCGGCTGTGGCGAGGGTACCACCCGGCGGCAATCCCGGCCGAGAGCAGCAGGGCGAGCGCGACTACCACCGCGAGGGTGGTCGGCCGCCGCGAACGGCGGCGCGGCGTGGATGTGCTGTCCGAAGACACGAGGAGCGCCGACGCGAACTCGGCCGCGGTCTCGAAGCGGTCGCGCGGCTCGCGGCTCAGCACCCTGTTGACCGCGTCTTCCACCTCGGCCGGTATCCGACCCCGCATGTCCCTCAGGGTAGGCGGAGGGCCGGTGAAGCGCTTCGCGATCACCGACTGGGGTGTATCCCCGGTGAAAGGAGGCTCGCCGGAAAGCATCTCGTAGAGCACGCAGCCGAGGCTGTAGAGGTCCGATCTGCCGTCGACGTCCGTTGCGCCCGCTGCCTGCTCCGGGCTCATGTAGGCGGGCGTCCCCAGGGTGATGCCGGTTCCGGTGAGCTGCTCCCCTGCGCCGGGACCCACCGCGCGCGCGATACCGAAGTCGGCCACGAGCGTGTTTCCGTCCCGGGTCAGCAGAATGTTCTCGGGCTTCACGTCGCGATGGACGACCCCGTGCTCATGCGCATATCCGAGCGCTTCGGCGGCCTCGCGCGCAACCCGCACGGCGTCGGCCAGGTGGAGCGCCCCGCTTCGACGGAGCCGATCGCGAAGGCTCCCACCCTCGACATAGGGCATGGTGAACCAGAGCTGCCCTCCGGCGGTGCCGGAATCGTAGACCGAGAGGATGTGGGGGTGCTGCAGCCGGGCCGCGAAGCGGATCTCCCGCTGGAAGCGGTCCGGCCCCAGCGCCACCGCCAGCTCGGGATGCAGGACCTTCAGCGCGACCGGGCGGTCGTGCTTGAGATCGTGGGCGAGGTAGACGGTGGCCATGCCCCCGCGCCCGAGCTCGCGCTCGAGGGTATAGCGGTCGGCGAGGGCGGCGCGCAGGCCGTCCGGCACGCCCATGGGGTCTCCGGTGGTTCAACGGAGGAACCGGCGGGGCAGTTCTTGGGGACGGGTTAAGTAAACCGGTGGAACGAGTTGACGCCAGCGACGGCGCGCAGGGGCGCGTGGTGGCATCCCGAGGAGCGCAAGCGACGAGGGATCTACTCAACCGGCTTGGAACTCCGGTTAGTAGATCCCTCGCTGCGCCCGGAACGATGTGCTGCCCCTCGCCGTTGCGCCCGTCCGACCGTGCGCCCGTCCGACCGTGCTCACGCCGCCGCGGGCACGCTCCTCTGGACCGGGCGCCGGGTGAGCAGGTTGAGCACGCCACCCACCACCCCGGCCACCAGCGCCGCTGCCGCGATCCGCGGGGACCACAGCCACTCCAGGCCGAGGAGCGCGTCGAGCGAGAACCGTCCCGGCCCGGCCAGGGCCAGCGCCACGGCACCGGCACCATAAAGGAAGGGCACCTCGATGCCGCCCGAGGTCGCGAAGAAGCCACCCTTCCAGTGCACCGCCACCGCGGCCACGACCATCACCGACAGCATCAGCGCCGGTCCTACCGGGCCGAGCAGCCCGAGCGCGAGGAGCAGGCCGCCAAGCACCTCGGTCCCGGCCGCCGCCGCGGCGTAGGCGCGGCCCGGACGAAAGCCGAGCTGCTCGAAGAAGCCGCTCGTGCCGGCCAGCCCGTGGCCGCCGAACCAGCCCAGGAGCTTCTGGCTGCCATGAGCCGCCATGGCCAGGCCGAGCACCAGCCTGCCGAGCAGGAGACCGGCGCTTACTGCAGTAAAATCAACAGCATAGGTCGTTGCCGACATGGTCGCGTCCTTGATTTTCCGGGGCTTTCGGGAGTCTCGGCCTCGGTGGCCGTCTCACCTCGCCCGACTTGACCCAATATCGGAAGTGTATTATGGATGATCTATGCCTGAAATGCTAGAAAATATGTCCATTCGTCCTGCTGGACAGGAGCAAGGGCAGGATATCGTCTCCGACGTGCTGGGGGCGGTCCACCTGGAGACCCGCGTCTTCGGCCGGCTGGAGCTGGGCGCCCCCTGGGCCATGCGGGTGCCGCCCGGCGGCGATCTTTTCTTTTATGTAGTGGCCCGCGGCGGTGCCTGGCTGGAGCTCGAAGGCGCGGGAGCCGACGGCTCGGCCCCGATCGCGCTATCGGCGGGAGACATCGTGCTCCTGCGCCACCGGAGCGGCCACGTGCTCCGCGACGAGGGCCGCACCGCGGGCGAGATCCATACCGTCAGCGTCGGCGAGTGCCCCAGACCGACCACTCCCACCCCCATGCGCCTCGGCGGCGGCGGCCCGATCACCACGCTGGTCACCGGGGCCTTCCGCTTCGCGGCGCCGGCCAACGTGCTGCTCGAGTCGCTGCCCGCGGTGCTGCATGCGCCGGCCGGGGGTCCCCGGACGACGGCACAGCTCACGACGGCCGCCCAGCTCATCGTGGCCGAGAGCGCGGCCCCCGGCCCCGGCAGCAACATGCTCTCGGCGCGCCTGGCGGAGATTCTGCTGATCCACGCGCTGCGCGCGCGGGTGGTGGCGCGGGAGACCGGGGACGCGCACAGTCCCGGCCTCTGCGCCCTGGCCAACCCCGCGATCGGCACCGCGCTCAAGCTGCTGCACGCGCGGCCGGCGGAGGACTGGACGGTGGAGCGGCTGGCGAACGAGGTAGCGATGTCCCGCTCGGCGTTCGCGGCGAAATTCGCGGAGCTGGTCGGGGTCCCGCCCCTGCAGTACCTCACCCAATGGCGGATGACCGAGGCGGCCCGACGGCTCCGGGAGAGCGAGGAGAGCGTGGCGCAGGTGGCTGACCGGGTGGGCTACGCCAACGCGGCGGCGTTCATGAAGGCGTTCACGCGGGTGCACGGGGTGGGTCCGGGGAGCTATCGGCGGCGGTACCGTCGGCGCGGGCGGGGAGTACTGGCCACAGATGAACACGGATGAACACCAGGTGAGCCGGTACGGAAAAGTAGGTGGGCCGCGGATGAACGCAGAAAACGCAACGGATGTTGGTGTGGTGCGTGGCGGAGACCTCGCTGGCTACGCGGCCGTTGGGTGCCTCGCTACGGGCAGCCGAGGCGCGCACCCACAACAACCTCCATGTTCATCTGCGTTTTCTGCGTTCATCTGCGGCCCACCTGCTTTTCATCCGTGTTCATCTGTGTTCATCAGTGGTTAGACCCTCGAGAGCTTCCAGTTGCCAGAGCCGATTCTCCATCTCCCCGCCGCCCGGGCGCGCCGACTCTGGCTGCATGCCCAGCGCCTGGACACCGCCGAGCCCTTCGGCGCCGGTCCGGAGGCCACGCCGGCCGCGATAGCCCACCTGGGTTATCTGCAGATCGATACGATCTACGTGATCGAGCGAAGTCACCACCACATCCTCCACACCCGCATTCCCTCCTACCGAGGCGAGCATCTCCATCAGGCCCAGAGCATCGACAAGACGGTCTTCGAGTACTGGACCCACGCCCTCTCCTACCTGCCCACGGAGAGCTTCCCATTCTACGTGCGCCAGATGCGGCGCGACTGGCGGCGGCGGCTGGTCTGGTTCGGCCAGGTTTCCCCGGGCGATCTCAGGCGGGTGGTGTCCCGCATCCGGCGCGAGGGCCCGATCACCATTCGCGACATCGCCGAGGCGCGAGAGGCGAAGGATTACGCCTGGGGCAGCCGCAAGCCGGCCAAGCGGGCGCTGGAGGCGGCGTTCTACAAGGGCCAGGTGGCAATCAGCCGCCGGATCGGGATGCTCAAGACGTACGAGCTGCTGACGCGCCACTTCGGCTGGGATCGCCTTCCCCGCGCCGCGACTGAAACGGAGAGGCTGAACTACCTGCTCGACCGCGCGCTGCGGGCGCAGGGATTGGTGAGCCTGGAGTCGGCCTCGTACCTGAACGCCCAGGTCAAGCCGGCGATGCGGCGCCTGATCGAGGCCCGGGTCCGCCGGAAGGAGCTGGTCTCGCTGTCTGTGGAAGGCATGGGACCGGCGGCGCACTGGATCCGCCCTGATGCGCTCGACGCCACCCTCGACGCACCCGCGGAGCAGACCCACATCCTCTCGCCGTTCGATCCGCTGGTCATCCAGCGCAAGCGGTTCCGGCAGCTCTTCGAGTACGACTACCGGTTCGAGGCCTATGTCCCCCGCGACCGCCGGGTGTTCGGCTACTTCGTGTGCCCGGTGCTGGTCGGGGACCGGGTCGTGGCGGCGCTCGACCTCAAGACCGACCGCGAGCGGCAACGGCTGCTGGTGCAACGATGGCACTGGATCGGTCGGGGCGGCGCGCGGGCCTTCCGGAAGCGGGTGGAGGAGGCGCTGGATCGCTTCGAGCGGTTTCAGCTCGGGGCGACCGCTGAGTAGTAGCCACAGATGAAC
>DATEIR010000164.1:0-10951 GCA_035278885.1 Gemmatimonadales bacterium
GGAGGGGCGGAGGGGCGGAGGGGCGGACGGGCGGACAGAGTTCCAGACGTGCGCCAGTGCGACTCTGGGCTTCCCTCCGCCCCTCCGCCCGTCCGTCCCTCCGCCCCTCCGACCCCCCACAGCTCCAGCTGCGCCTCGGCCTCCACGATGCGGTCGAGCGTGAGCGCCACGCTGCGGACCGCCAGCCGCTTGGCATTGGCCAGCGTGAAGGCCCGCCGGGCGGCTTCCCACAGCTCGACATCGAGCATGGCGGCACGGAGCGGCACCGCGCGCGCGATGCCGGTGTGATCGGCGTAGGTCGCCTCGACGCGAAGCCGGCCGGCCGCGAGGCCGCGGCGGCGGAGCCGCCGGCCAAGCCGCTCGCTCAGCACCCTGAGCAGCTGGTGCAGCACGCCGAGGTCGTTGGTGTCGGTGGCGAGGGTATGCGCCAGGTGGAACTCGAGCTGCTGCTCGGGCGGGAGCACCGGCCGAGGGTCGATCCCGCGGGCCCGCGCCCGCAAGGTCCGGCCGGCGCCCCCGAACACGGCGCACAACGCGGTCTCCGTGATGGCGGCGACCTCGCCGATCAGCTCGAGCTGGTAGTCGTCGAGTCGGCTGCGCATGCGGGGATGCAGATCGGGCAGCACGTCGAGGGGATGGGGCGCGAGAAATCCCGCTTCGGTGCCACCCGGCACCTCGAGCAGCGGCTCGGGCTTGACCACGGTCGTCGCGGCCTGGCTCACCAGCTTGTTGCTGGCCACCCCCACCGACAGCGGCAGCCGGAGCCGCTCCCGCGCCTCCCGCCGGACGCGCGCGGCGACGTCGATGGCGGGACCGAACAGCCGCCCGGTGCCGGTGAGATCGAGGAAGGCGTGCCCGTAGCCACGGGGCTCGATCACCGGCGCATAGGCCTGGAGGATCTGGTGCAATGCCCGGGACGCGCGGGCATAGAGGGTCGGGTTGGGCGGCAGCAGCACGAGGTCGGGGCACAGCTTGCGAGCCTGGCGCACCGGCATGCCGCGGATGATCCCCGCCCGCCGGGCCTCGGAGGAGAGCGCGAGCACGACGGCGCGGTCGGCGCCGGGCGGCGCCACCACGATGGGGCGGGTCCGGAGTGCGGGCGCCGTCAGCTCCTCCACCGTGGTGCAGAAGGCAGGAGGATCGACGAAGAGGACGGTGCGCGGCATGCCCCGGGGCGGCTCCTGGGTTCGGCTTTTGTTCGGTACACTCCTTCCAGTATACCGCCGCTCCAAAGGGTCCCGCAACCCGACTTCCCTACAGGTACGACAGCCACCATGCCCGGCTCCGGGCCTTGAGCTCCGCGTAGCGACGGCACAGCGGGTACAGCGACGCCACGACGCCCAGCCACACCAGGTACACCACCGGCAGACCGAAGCCGTAGTCGGCCGGGAGCTCCTTGAACACGGTGCGGATCGCGGAGGCCGGAAAGCCCTGCAGCACCCCGGCGCCCACCGCCAGCGCATGCACCAGGAAGAGGTGTGCGACGTAGAACAGGAACGGCACCCGGCCGAAGGTGACCAGGACCTCCGCCAGCGGTCCGCGCGCCCGCCGCAGCCAGGCGAGCGCGAGCAGCGCGGGCCCCAGCGTCATGAGCAGGTACAGCAGCGACGGCGGGTACTTGGTGACGTTGAAGAACGACATCACGACCAGGTCCCATTCGCCGTGGAGCACCCGCGGGTGCGGGTCGCCGTACAGGTTGGCCCAGCGCAGCGCCACGAATCCCGCCAGCAGCACCGCTCCGGCCCACCGCAGCCGCCGCGCGTCTCTGGTGCCGGACGAGAAGACCACCGGGCCCGCGAGGAAGCCGAGGGCCATGACCCCGATCCAGGGGACCAGCGGATAGAGTCCCAGGATCGGCGCGACCCCGAGCGGCCCCGATACGTGCAGCACCCGCCAGAGCGGCGCCAGCGCACCGAACCGCTCGGGCGTCACCCCGTCGAGAAGGTTGTGGCCCAGTACCATCGCCAGGGCGATCCCGGCGACCACCCCACGGGGCAGGTAGATGAGGCCCGCGAGCGCGATCATGGACCAGCCGATCGCCCAGATGACCTGGGCAAAGGCGCCCAGCGTCCACGTGGTGCTGAAGTACCAGGCGAAGCTGATCACGGTCAGCTCGAGGGCGATCAGCCAGACCCCGCGGCTCACCAGGAACCGGACGAGCTGGCCGCGGGTCCGCCGGGTCCCGGCGATCCAGGCGCTCGCCCCGGCGAGAAAGACGAACGTCGGCGCGCAGTAGTGGGTGATCCATCGAGTGGCGAAGAGGGCCGGCGTGGTTCGAGTGAGATCGGTGGGATCGAAGTGCGCGCCGGAGAAGTAGGCCCGCACGTGGTCCAGCACCATGACGACCATGACCAGCCCTCGCAGCAGATCGACGTGGTCCACCCGGCGGCGTGAGATGGAGGCGCTCGAGGCGCGCGCCCGAATGCGGTACGCCCCCGACGGGCTGTCGGGGGAAAGGACGGTCGTCATCGCTCGAGCTCCGCTCCGGGCGAAAGTAGAGGTGAACTCCGAGCAGGACTGCGCGGAATGCCGCCCGGTCCGGACGCCGGGCGGTATACTTCCCCCCATGACCACCCCCTCGCTCCGTCGGGTCACCGCCGGGCGCTACGTGCAGCCGCTCCGCGAGGGCGGCTCGCTGCCGGCCGTCGTGGACACCGATGCGGGGCTCTTCGTGGTCAAGTTCCGCGGCGCGGGGCAGGGGCCGAGGGCGCTCGTGGCGGAGCTGCTGGTGGGGCTGATCGCGGAGCGGCTGGAGCTGGCGGTACCGGAGCTGGCGCTGGTCGAGGTGCCGCCGCCGTTCGGCCGGAGCGAGCCCGATCCGGAGATCCAGGACCTGCTGCGGCGGAGTCACGGCCTCAACGTGGGACTGCGTTATCTCGACGGGGCCTTCAACTTCGACGGCTCGGCGGCGGCCGACCTGGTCTCGCCGGAGTTCGCGTCGCGGCTGGTCTGGCTCGACGCCCTGGTGACCAACCCCGATCGCACGCACCGCAATCCCAACCTGCTGATCTGGCAGCGCCGGCCGTGGCTGATCGACCACGGCGCCGGCCTCTACATCCATCACGACTGGACGGGCGCCACCGACGAGCGGGTGCGGGGGCCGTTCCCTCTCATCGCGCGCCACGTGCTGCTGGCGCGGAGCGATGGATTGGACGCGGCGGACGAGGCCTCGGCCGGCCGGCTCGACCGGGAGACGCTGCGCGGGATCGTCGACGCCGTTCCCGACGAGCTGCTGTCCGGCGCCGAATACGCCGGCGATCTGGGTGCCGCGGCGCAGCGCGGGAGGTACCTGGACTATCTGACGGCGCGGCTCCGGCCGCCGCGCGCCTTCGTCGCCGCGGCGGTAGAGGAGCGCGAGCGTCTCCGCCGGCTTCGGCCCCTGCCGCTGTCGGCCCGGCGATGAGCGACGCCGGCCGGATCGCGTACGACTTCGCGGTGCTGCGCGTCGTGCCTCACGTGCACCTCGGCGCCTTCGCGCCCATCGGCGTCATCGTGCACGCGCGAACCGCGGAGTTCCTGGCCATGCGGGTGGTGACGGATCCGGACGAGCTGCGCCGGCGTTTCCCGGCCGTGGACCACGAGCTCCTGGGTCGGTACCTCCACACCTACCAGCGGATCTGCGCCGGTGACCCTGCCGCCGGTCCCGTCGCGCTGGAGCCTCCCTCCGAACGCTTCCACTGGCTCACCTCACCTCGGTCCGACGTGCTGCAGACGTCGCCCATCCACGAGGGAATCACCGACCGTCCGGATGACGCCCTCGAGGGGCTCTATCGGACCTACGTGACCGACTAGGCTCCGTCCACCGGCTCGGCCGCGTCCGCCTCGAAGAGTCGAAGGTTGAGCGTGTAAATCGGGCAGGGCGTCGAGCGCTCGGCGGCCCGGTGGGCCTCGACGGTTTCTCGGCGAAGTCGGGCGGCGAGGCTCGGTGCTGATTCACCCGTGTAGTCGGTATGACCATTGCCTCCGGAGGAAGCATGATCGCTCGAACCTGGCGGGGCGCCGTCCGCGCCGCCGATGCCGACGCCTATCTGGCGTACATGAACGCGGTGGGGACGCCGGGCTACGCGGCGGTGCCGGGGAATCTCGGCGTGGTGACGCTCCGGCGCGTGGTTGGCGGCCGGGCGGAGTTTCTCCTGGTCTCGTTCTGGGAATCGGAAGAGGCGGTGCGGGCCTTCGCGGGTCCGGACCTCGAGCGCGCCGTGTTTTATCCCGAGGATGATCGCTTTCTGATCGCCCGGGACGAGCACGTGACCCACTACGAAGTGGTGGGTCGGGTTGGTCCGGTGCCTACAGGAGGAGTGGCTGCTCCAGCGCGGCCGCCGGAGTAGCGGCCGGCGCCTCGAGCTGGCGCCGCCGCCGGTAGCCCTCATCGAGTGGATAACCGTGCTCCTCCTGCAGCGAGCGGAGCCGCCGGGTCAGCGCCGCCTGGTACGCCGCGCTCACGCCCTCTCCGTCGGCGAAATGGCGGCGGTACCGCTCGGCCAGCTCGGGGAACTCACGCTCCAGATGAGGAAGGAAGCGGCGCCGCGCCGCGGGGCCGAGCCGGAGCGCCGACCCGACCACGTAGCGGGCACCGACTTCCCTCCCCGCCGCCATCAGCCGACCGAGCCCGGGCCGATCGTCGGTGATGCCGGGGACGATCGGCGCGATCAGCAGCCCGCCGTACACCCCGGCGGCGCTGAGCCGGCCGAGAGCGCGCAGTCGGGCTTCGGGCACCGGCGAGCGCGGCTCCAGCCGGCGGGCTAGGACCCGGTCCGCCGTAGCGATGGAGAGGTGGATGGTGACCTCGTGCCGCCCGGACAGCGAGCGCAGGAGGGCCGCATCGCGCGCGATGAGCGGCGACTTGGTGATGATGCCGATCGAGAGATCGCGAAACCGGAGCAGCACCTCGAGCAGGCGCCGGGTGATCCGGAACCGCCGTTCGGCGGGTTGGTAGGGATCGGTGGCCGTCCCGATCACCAGCGACTGGCCGTTGAGGCGCGCCGGGTCGAGTGTGCGCGCCAGCACCTCCGGCGCCGTGGTCTTGACCAGGATGCGCCGCTCGAACGCGAGCCACGGAGGCAGCGGAACATCGGCATCCTCCGGGTCGGGCTGGGACGAGGCCGTGGCCCGCTCCACCGCATAGCGGTGCGTATCCCGAGCGTAGCAATACGTGCAGCCGAACTCGCAGCCGACATAGGGATTCACCGACCAGAACCCCATTCGCGTGCTTGCCGAGCTGTTGAGCACCGAGCGCGGGCTGAGCTCGAGGAAGGTGGTGCCGCGGGCTCGCTGATCGAGCACCTCCAGCCGCCTGGGCACCGGCGCGAGCACCGGCAGCTCGAGCTGGCCCTGCCTCACCCGCACTTTCCCCAGCCACAGGTGGGACAGCTGACGCAGCCCGAGGCCCGAGCCAGCGGACCCGCGCACTCGGGGCAGAGCTGCGCCGGCCTGGGGGTGGGGCGGTAGCGCGTCGGGGAGAGCCGGGCGAGCCGGGGGAGATATTGAGGGAACAGCACCGCGGCCTCCGTCGGGTCCGTGACTACCCCGAATATATCCCGAAGCCACGCCGGGTCAAGATTCCTCTTGTCGTCTCCCGGTGCCGTACGCCACCAGCGCAGCGCCCGCCGCGAGCGGCAGCAGTGTCGCCAGGCCGTGCAGCCCCATCCAATGGCCGTAGTTCACCGCGACATCGCCTTCGGCCAAAAGCGGCAGGGCCCACTGGGTGGTGGGATTGGTTACCGCCCGTCCGCGGAATTCCTCGGGCGGATACTGTTGCCCCGCGATCGATTGGATCCAGACGTTGAGACCAGACACCAGGACCAGCGTCCAGAGCACCACTCTTCCTATGCGATGAGCCGACCACTGGCTCCACGCTCGGGCGAGCGGCAGCATCAGGAAAGGGATCAGGGGCACCAGGAACCGCGGGCCCACCGCGTCGCCGCCCGACCAGTAGAGGTACGAGCTCACGTAGAGCAGGAACCCCATCAGCAGCACCGCCACCAACAGGGCGGTCGAGCGGAAGCGCGGGTCGCGCCAGAGCAGCACCAGGCCGGGCAGGCTCAGCAAGAGGACGGGCGAGAGAAAGAACAGCCCGCGGTAGGTGCTCGCGGTGATGCCGTAGAGCGCCGCCCAGGTGGGACCGGTGATCCCCATGAATCCCTGGGCATGGATGTCGTGGAACTCCACGTGATAGCGGTACCCCTCGGGGAACGGGGTGTGGAAGATTGCCCAGTTGTACGCGGCGAGGAGAAGTCCCAGAGGGAGGGCGCCCAACACCACGCGGTACACTGCCCACGGCCGCGGCATCTCGCGCCAGGCCCACAGCATCAGCAGCGGCAGAAACAGGACTATCGGATACTCGCTGATGGTGGCGAGTCCGAAGAGCACCCCTGTCACCCACAGGCGCCATGGCGCCGCTCCCCCACGCGCGACGCGCCAGAGCAGATAGAATCCCACGAACGCGCCGAAGGCGCTGATCTGGTGCTGGAACATCGCCTTGCTGTAGGGGAAGGCGCCGGTTGCCAGCCCATACGTGAGCGCGACCGCCAGAGCATCGGTGTCCCGCGGCACGATCCGGCAGGCGAACCGATACACCACCACGCCCAGCACCGCGGAGGGAAGCGAGACCGCGACCAGCGTCATGATCAACATGCTCAGCCGCTCGCGCGGCGTAGCGTCGCGGTGACCCCCGGGCGGAACCGGGTCGGCCCGGATGGCCGCCTCGCCGCGGTCCAGCCAGCGCGCCAGGGGAGGCACCGCCAGGATCGGCTCGACCGCCAGGTAGGCCGGCAGCGCGAGCAGCGAGGGCCCGATGAAGCCGACGGCGTAGTAATGGTTCTCGAAGTACGCCTTGTCGCCGGTGTTCTCGTGGTAGTCGTCGATCGAGAGCGCACCGCGATCGGCCACGGCGAAGACGAGGTCGGCCCGGGCCGTGGCGTTCCAGTCGCTGGCGCCTGCGCGGGGCACGAAGTAGGCGTAGCAGAGCAGCAGCAGGAGGAAGACCAGCGACTCGTGCCGCCGGCGCGGACGGCAGGCCGGGTGAGTCATACGCTCAGGCGACGGCGCTCGGCACCGCGACGCCGCGCCACCAGGCGGCCGCGTCCTCTTCGGTCCAGGGCGCGGCCGGAAGCTCGGCGAGGGCGCGGCCGAGCGCACGGGCATCGGGCCGGTCGGATGGCTGCTTGGCCAGGCAGGCGAGGATCAGCCGATCGAGCCCCGGCGGCAGAGCGACGCTGGAGCGCACCGAAGGCGGGACCGGCTCCGCGCTCAGGTGCCGGGCGATCATGTGAAACGCGTTCTCGGCGTCGAACACCAGCTGCCCGGTGAGCAGGAAATACCCCACGCACCCCAGGGCGTAGATGTCGGCGCGTCCGTCCACCGGATCGCCCCGGGCCATTTCCGGCGCCATGTAGGCCGGGGTTCCGGGCGTGAGTCCCGCCGCCGTGGCGAGCGAATCGCCGCTGACGCCGGTGACCGACTTCACCAGCCCGAAGTCGAGCACCTTGGCGAAGTCGTGGCGCAGACCCACTTGTCCCACATGGATGTTGGCCGGCTTGATGTCGCGGTGAACCAGGCCGCGGGCGTGGGCCTCCTCCAGCGACTCGCAGACCTGCCGCAGCAGGTGGATCATCCGGTTGGGCGGCAGCGGGCCGTGCCGCTGCACCAGGGTCTCCAGGTCCAATCCTTCCAGCAGCTCCATCACGAAGTAGAGCGTCCGATCCTCAGTGACCCCGAAGTCGTACAGCTCGACCGTGTGGGGCGACCGCAGTGTCGCCGCCGCCTCCGCTTCCCGGCGGAACCGCCGCGCGGCGAGCTCCGCCGCGTCGGGATCGGCAGCGAGGCTCTCGGGGCGGATCAGCTTGATCGCCGCCGGACGGGCCAGCATCCGGTGGGTGGCGAGGTAGACCTCGCCCATGCCGCCCCGGCCGAGCAGCCGGCCCAGACGGTAGCTCCCCAGCTCGCGCTCGCGGGCGACCTGGAGGCCGAGGCGGGTCACCACGCGGGAGATGACCATGGCGACGCCGAGGAGCAGGTAGTTCGAGTAGTGCATGAGGAGGGCGTTCTGCCAGGGGCCGAAGTGGTATCGGCCCATGGCCTGCGCCACGATCATCCCAACCGGGTCCATGGAGGCCGCGATGAACCCCGCGAGGAACAGCTTCCAGGGCGCGGCCGGCACGATGGCCGCGAACATCAGGATCACCGGTCCGATCCAGGTGAGGTCCGGGTGGGTCGCCGCTTCGCCGGCGGCGACCGGCCCGGTGTGCATCATCACGCCGATGGCGAAGGTCATCGCCACCAGGTAGACCAGGCCGAGGTCCATGACGCGGTAGGGATCGTGCTCCCGGCGGCGCAGCCACCAATACATCGCCAGGGAGGCGACCACGCTTCCGGCGGCGATGGTGTCGGGGAACTCCCACCGCCCGGCGGCAGGATCGCTCGCCAGCCGGGCCCGGGCGAGGTGGCCAAGCGCCGGCCCCAAGAACCAAAGCGTGGCGGCGATCAGCGACATGACCTCGAGCCGGCGGGAGACCTGGCGGAGGAGGTCGTCCGGAATGCGGCGGGGCTGACCGGGCACGAGGCCGGTCGCCGGGGTGGTGGCGCGCGCGAGGGGGCCGATCAGGTGTGGCTTCGACATGGCCGGGCGTAATCTGCCCCGGCCGTTTCCGGCATGCCACCTGGTGACGGGCCCCACAGGGCCGAATTGCCGGAACTGCTATACTCGCCCACGTCGTCAGGGCCACGGGTCGATAACCCAATCGGATGGAGTTGCCATAGCGGCGACCGGTGCGTTACCGTACACGGCCCTGGCGGTACCTTTTCGCCAGACGCAACATCTTCCGGTCCATCGCTTTCACGAATCTCGTCTCCTCGGAGCCGTCGTGAGTGCCGCCCCCACTACCCGCCTTCCCGAGCTTCTCACCAAACACGAGGGCCCCATCCTCGAACGTTGGTTGCAGGAGCAGGTCGCCGCGATCGGTCACAAGCGCGGGCTCATGTCCGAGTCGGAGCTGCAGGAGCAGTCCCGTGAGTTCCTGGGCCTGGTGCGCCAGGCGGCCCAGAGCGGTGGACTGGATATCGATGCGGCACCCTGGACCCCTGTTCGCGACTTCCTCGCCCGGGTCTCGGCCAGCCGGGCGGTCCAGGGATTCAGTCCCTCCGAGACCGCGGTCTTCGTGTTCTCGCTCAAGCAGCCCGTGTTCGACCAGCTCCGCCGGGACGCGAGCTCGGCCGAGGGACTGTTCGACGAGGTCTGGCGGACCAACCTCCTGATCGACCGGCTCGGGCTCTACACCACCGAGGTGTACCAGAAGGGACGGGAGCAGGTCATCCTCCGGCAGCAGGAGGAGATGCTGGAGCTCTCCACGCCGGTGGTGAAGCTGTGGGACGGAGTGCTGGCCCTGCCGATGATCGGCACCCTGGATAGCGCCCGGACCCAGGTGGTGATGGAGGCGCTGCTGCAGCGGATCGTGGAGACCGGGGCCAGCGTGGCGATCATCGACATCACCGGCGTCCCCACGGTGGACACGCTGGTGGCGCAGCACCTGCTCAAGACCATCACGGCGGCGCGGCTGATGGGGGCGGACTGCATCATCAGCGGCATACGCCCCCAGATCGCCTCGACCATCGTGCACCTCGGCGTGGACTTGAGCGACGTGATCACCAAGGCGACGCTGGCCGATGCGTTCGCGCTCGCGCTCGACCGGGTGGGACTCGCCGTCGGGCGCGTGGTGAAGCGGGGCTAGCGGCGGACGCATGGAACGGATCCCGATCCTCAAGATGGGCGACCTCCTCCTGGTGAGCATCCAGGTGGACATGCACGACCAGCTCGCCCTGGCCCTGCAGGACGACCTGACCGAGAAGATCTCCAGGACCGGCGCGCGCGGGGTGCTGATCGACATCTCCGCGGTGGAGGTGGTGGACAGCTTCATCGGGCGGATGATCGCCAACATCGCGGGCATGGCCCGGATCCTGGACGCGCGCACGGTCCTGGTCGGGATGCAGCCCGCGGTGGCCATCACGCTGGTGGAGCTGGGACTCACCCTGCCGGGGGTGCGGACCGCGCTCGACGTGGAGCGGGGGATGGCGTTGCTCCGGGATCGCCGGCGACGCGTGTCGACTCAGGTGGAGGTCGAGCCGGTACCCCTCGAGTCGAGCGACGCGGATGCCGCCGAGCAGGAGTGAGGAGCTGCCGCTCCGCTCCGGCGCCGACGTGGTGAAAGTGCGGCAGGTGGTGCGGACCTGGGCGGCGGAGCTCGGCTTCTCGCTGGTGGATCAAACCAAGCTGGTCACCGGCGCGAGCGAGCTGGCCCGCAATACCCTCGACCACGGGCGGGGCGGCTCGGTGCGGCTGGAGATCCTGGAAGACAGCGGCCGGCGTGGGATCGGCATGATGTTCGAGGACAATGGCCCCGGCATCGCGGACATCAACCTCGCGCTCACCGACGGCTACACCACCGGCAGCGGCCTCGGGCTCGGGCTCAGCGGCACCCGCCGGCTCATGACCGAGTTTCGCATCGACTCCGCGCCGGGGCAGGGCACCCGGGTCTACTGCGCGCGGTGGCGGTGAGCGCGGTGGATCCGGCGAGCACGGCCGTCCCCCTGGACGACCGGAGCCGTGTCGGCGAGGCGCGCCGGGTGGCGGCCAGCCTCGCGGCCCAGGCCGGGCTGAGCGAGGCGGTGCGGAGCGACGTGGGGATCGTCGCCACCGAGCTCGCCACCAACGTGATCCGCCACGCCGGTCAGGGCACGCTGCTGATCCGGCAGCTCGACGGGGCGGGCGGCGGCGTCGAGCTGCTCTGTATCGATGCCGGGCCGGGGATGCGCGACCCGTCTGCGTGTCTGGAGGATGGCTATTCCACCGCTGGGAGCATGGGGGCGGGGCTGGGAGCGATCCGGCGACTGGCCCACGGGTTCGATCTCTTCACCCTGGCCGAGCGTGGCACCGCGGTGGTCACCCGCTTCTGGGCCC
>DATEIR010000165.1:0-23583 GCA_035278885.1 Gemmatimonadales bacterium
GGTCACTTCGAGTAGAGCTCGACGATGAGCTGTTCTTGCGCGTTGATCGGGATCGCGTCGCGGGTGGGCCGCTCGGTGACCCGGCCGGCCGCCTTGTCGTTGTCCACGGAAATCCACGACACCGGCTGGCCCCGGCTGGCGCTTTCCTGGGCCAGCTTGACCGAGACGTTCTCCCGGCTGGAGGGCGCCACCCGAACCTCTTCACCGGGGGTGACCCGGTACGAGGCGATGTCCACCCGGTGGCCGTTCACCTGAACGTGCCCGTGTCCGATGAGCTGGCGCGCCGCCTTGCGGCTCGACGCGAAACCCATCCGATAGACGATGTTGTCCAGCCGGCTCTCGAGCGCCACCAGCAGGTTGGTGCCCTTGACGCCCGGCTCGCGGGTGACGTCATCGAAGGTGTTGCGGAACTGCTGCTCGCTCAGGCCGTACATCCGCTTGACCTTCTGCTTTTCCCGCATCTGCTTGGCGTACTCCGACGCCTTGCGCTGGCGCCCGCCGGTCTGGCCGTGCTGGCCCGGCGGATAGGCGCGGCGCTCCACCGGGCACTTCTCGGTGAGGCACTTGGTGCCTTTGAGGAACAGCTTGGTGGCCTCGCGGCGGCAGAGGCGGCAGCTGGGACCGACGTAGCGCGACATGGCTCAGACCCGCCGCTTCTTGGGCGGGCGGCACCCATTGTGAGGAATCGGGGTGACGTCGCGGATGGAGACCACCCGAAGGCCGACCGAGGCCAGCGCCTGGATGGCCGACTCGCGGCCGCTGCCCGGGCCCTGGACCCGCACGTGGACCCGCCGGAGCCCCAGGTTCATCGCCTCCCGGCCGCAGTTTTCCGCGGCGACGGTGGCGGCGAATGGGGTGCTCTTCTTGGAGCCCTTGAACCCGGCCTTGCCCGCCGACCCCCACGCGAGCGCGTTGCCGCGCATATCGGTGATGGTGATCAGCAGGTTGTTGAACGTGGCCGAGATGTGGGCGATGCCCTCGGACTCGACGACCTTCTTGGAGCGCTTGGCGCTCGGCGCCTTGGCTGGCGCGGGAGCTGTCATCTTACTTCTTCGTCACTTTCTTCTTGCCCGCGATGGCGCGGCGCGGCCCCTTCTTGGTGCGCGCGTTGGTGTGAGTCCGCTGGCCCCGCACCGGGAGGCCCCGGCGGTGGCGGATGCCGCGGTAGCTGCCGATATCCATCAGCCGCTTGATGTTCATCGCGACTTCGGTGCGGAGGGCGCCCTCCACCTTGACCGACCGCTCGATGATCTGGCGAAGCCGGGCCACTTCGGCGTCCGACAAGTCCCGCACCCGGGTGTCCGGGCTGACGCCCGTCTCGCCCAGGATGCGGCTGCTGGTGGGACGGCCGATGCCGAAGATGTAGGTGAGGGCGACCTCGACCCGCTTCTCGCGTGGAAGGTCCACGCCTGCGATGCGTGCCATGATCAGCCCTGCCGCTGTTTATGCTTGGGATTGCGCTTGCAGATGATGCGGGTCACGCCCTGTCGCTTGACGACCTTGCAGTGCTCGCAAATCGGCTTGACGCTGGAACGAACCTTCACGCGCTTCTCCGGGCCGGTTAAGGACTAGCTGTCCAATATATCAAGGCCCGGAAAGCCATGCAAGCGGGGGACTTTGGCTCCCTATCCGACCACCCGGAGCTCGACCAGGCGCCACCCCTCCTTCCCCAGCTTGTACCCCAGCAACAGGCTCTGCTGCCGGACGTCCTGGGTCCCTGCCACCCGGTAGCGTCGCTGCAGCTCGACATAGCCCCTGCCCGCCTCGACCTCCCGGGCCGCCCGGACCACGGTCTCGACCTCCTCACCCTGGACCATGAAGTCGGAGAGCAGGGCTGCCGCCTGCTCCGGTCCCAGGGCGACCGAGGGATCGGACCCGGGGAGCTGAACCAGCAGCCTGGGGCTCTCGGCAACCAGGGCCTTGGCGTCGTGGGAGTTCCAGGCCCGGCGAGCCTGCTCCGCGGCCCGGGTGAGCTCCGGCTGCTGGGCCGCCAGGCGACCAGGCGCAAGGAGGAGAAGGAGCGCCGTCAGGAGGACACGCACGCGGCCTCCTCCTGCAGCTCCCGCAGCGCCGCAACGGGGTCGACCGCCTGGAGCACCGGCCGCCCCACGACAAGGTGGGTGGCCCCGGCCATCGCCGCTTCGCGCGCCCCGGCGATCCGGACCTGGTCGCCGGCGGCATCGCCGGCCCGACGGATACCCGGAACGACCACCAGGCCGCCCTCGGGCAGGACGCCCCGGACCAGGGTCACCTCGTGGGGGGAGCAGACCACTCCCTGTAGCCCGGCCTGCGCCGAGGCCCTGGCCAGGCGGGTCACTTCGGCCCCGAGGTCGACCCCCGGCCGTCCCGTCGCCTCGGCGTAGCCGTCGGCGGAGTGGGAGGTGAGCACGGTGACGCCGACCAGGCCCACTGCCCCGTTGGCGGCTCGAGCCGCCGCTGCCATCATCGTCTCGCCGCCGAGCGCGTGGACCGTGGCCAGGGAGACGCCGGCGTCCCGCGCCGCCGCAACCGCGTCGGCGACGGTATTGGGGATGTCATGCCACTTGAGATCGAGGAAAACGCGCAGACCGCGTGCGACGAGCTGCCGGACCAGCGGCGGACCTTCGCGGGTCATGAGGATCGACCCGACCTTGACCCACCTGGCCTCCGGCAGGCGATCGAGCAGCCCGAGCGCGTCCATGGCGGACGGGAGATCGAGCGCGACGATGATCTCAGCCATGAGTACGCTCCAGGTCCCGCACGATCCGTTCCGGCAACCGGGGGTCGGCCAGAGCCGCCGTGCCGATGCCCACCAGCGCCGCTCCGACCCGAAGATACTGCCGCGCATCCTCGGCCGAGCGCACCCCGCCGACCCCGACCACCGGCATGCCGCCGGTGGCCTCGACCACGCGCGCGGTGGCCAGCACGCCGATCGGCAGCAGCGGCGGGCCGCTCACACCGCCGCTCCCGTTGCCGAGCCTGGGCGCGGCACCCTCCCCGTACAGCAGGCCAGGAAAGGTGTTCACCACCGAGATCCCGTCGGCGCCCGCGTCTCGCGCCACCCGCGCCATGCCCGGCAGGTCCGGGACCACGGGCGACAGCTTGGCCAGGAGCGGCAGCCGGGTCCGGGCCCGGCAGAGACCGACGATCCGTCGAACGCACTCGGGATCGGCGCCGAACTCGATGCCGCCGGCGGAGGTGTTGGGGCACGACAGATTGAGCTCGAGCGCCGCGACTCCCGGCGCGCCCTCGAGGCCGCCAACGACCTCCGCATACTCCTCGACCGTGAACCCGACGACGTTGACCAGCACCTGCGCCCGCCGGAGATTCGCCGCCAGCCAGGGCAGCTCCTCGCGGAGGACATGGTCCAGCCCGGGGTTCGCGAGGCCGACCGAGTTGAGCATGCCGCCCCGGAACTCGGCCACCCGGGGCGAGGCATTGCCGTGTCGGGGCGAGCGGGAAACGGCTTTGGTGACCAAACCGCCGAGTCGCTCGAGATCCATGACCCCGGCGAGCTCGCGCCCGAAGCCGGCGGTGCCGGCGGCCAGAATGAGCGGGTTTTGAAAGGAGCGGCCGAAGACGGTGCGCGCGAGCGTGGCCGTCGCGCTCACGGCTCCAGTCCGCGGCGTGTCGCACCAGGAGCGGCGCGCCCGGCTGGCGGGCGCCGACCCCCCTCCGGCTGACCCGGATGGCCGGGCTGCTGGTTGGGTCGTGCCTCCCTGGGGGCGGCCTGCGCCACGAGGGAAAATGCCTGCAGCGAGTCCTCCAGCGCCTTGTATTCAGGCAAGGCGTTGCCCTGCACGTAGGCCACGTAGGGACTCTCGGCGTAGCGGCTGGCGAGCAAGGCATGGGCGCTGTCGGCCCACACCGGGTCGAGCATCCCGACCGCCAGCAGCGCCTTGGGGGCGTAGGGCGATTCGGGCCAATCGTCGGCGACGCGGCGGAAGAGGGATGACGCGAGGAGCGGAGCCGCCAGGGTGTCGCGCGCCAGCTCCGCGGCGAGGAACAGGCGCAGGTCGGCCGCCGCCGCCCTCGCGGTGCTGGAATCCCCGGCCTCGCGGATCCGGAGCAGCGTCTGCTGCAGGTGGGCCGCCTCTCCCGCGCCGCCTCCCCCCAGGCTGTCGAGCAGCTGGATCGGCTCGGCCAGGTCGTCCACCGAGCGGGCGCCGGCGAGGTGCCTCCGCACCAGCCGCACCCGGGCCGACACACCGGCCGGTGACGCGCCACCGGCCTGGGCGGCCTGGGCCAGCCGGGCGGTGGCCCGGGCGGTGTCCACGGGCTCCAGCCGCAGCGCATCGTCGATGAGCCAGCGGGTCTGGCTGGCCGGGGGCGCGTTCGGCCGCGCGACGAGCCCGTCCACGATATGCGACGCCGCCTGGGGATCGGACCGGCCGACGGTCACGACCAGGGTATCCCAGACACGGCCACTGTCCGCCTGAGCGAGCAGCGAATCGGCGAGGTGCATCGCGGCGTCCCGGTGCCCGGCGGCGGCCAGCGCGAGCAGTCGCTCGTCGGCGACCCGATCCCCGGCGAGGCTGTCCAGCACGACCACGGCCTCGGCCGCCCTCCCGGTGAGGCGGAGCGCTCGGGCGTGCATCAGGCGGGCCTGCTGCCGGCGGTACTTCTGCCTGCTCTGGAGCGGCCGCGCGAGGGCCAGCTCAGCCGCCGCGGGATCGCCCAGCTCGAGGTGGCAGCGCGCGAGGGCGAGGTAGGCGTCCTCCACCGCGTCGTTCGAGCCTTCGACCTGGCCGACCCGGCTGAGCGGCGCCATCGCGCTGGGACACTGGCCCAGACGGGACATGGCGGTGCCCTTCAGCATCAGGGCCTCGTCCACGTACTTGCTGTCCGGGTGTCGGGCGACCAGCGTGTCGGCCCGCGTGATCACCTGGCCCCAGAAGTTCGTGGCCTCGAAGGTACGCCCGTCGCGCTCGGCGTTCCGCGCCGACCCCGCCAGCCGCTTGGTGTTGTACATCCCGTTGTAGTACACGCACCCGCCGAGCAGCAGGAGCGCCAGGCCGGCGGCGGCCGCTGGCATCGGCCTTCTCATTGACGCACTCCGGCGTCCACCGAGCCGACCTTCCGCTCGTACTCACGCAGGTACTCGACGATGGCGTCGGCGATGGCCGAAGCCATGGCGCGCTGGCTGTTCCGGGCGGTCAGGAAGCGGCCGTCCTGGGGATTGGTGCTGTAACCCATCTCGACCAGGATGGCCGGCCGCCGGGCAGTGGTGAGAACCATGAAGCCCGCCTGTTTGACGCCCCGATCGTCCCCGGTATGCACCGACTTGAGGCCCTTCTGGACCAGCTCCGCCACCCGCGCCGACTCCCGCAGGTGCTCGTTGAGCTGCAGGTCCTTCAGAATGAAGTCGAGACCCCCCGTCATCGGGCCGTCGTTGTCGCCGGTCTCGAACCGCACCGCATCATTCTCCATCTTGGCCACGCGAGCCGCGTCCTCGGTGCGGGCCTCGGCGAGGAAGTAGGTCTCGAAGCCGCGAATCTCGGTGTACCCGCGCCGGCGCGCCAGCGAGTTGACGTGGAGGCTGACGAAAAGATCACACGCGGCGGTGCAGTAGCCGCCCCGGTCGCCCAGCGCGATCAGCGTGTCGGTGGTTCGCGTCATCCGCACCCCGACCCCGCGGCGCTTGAGCTCATCGCGGAGCAGGACGCCGACCTGCAGGGTGACGTCCTTCTCCCGCACACCCCGGGGAAAGTACGTCCCCGGGTTGCCGGGATCGACTCCGCCGTGCCCCGGATCGATGGTGACGATGTGCCCGGGCCGAAGGCCGTTGGCCAGGCGCGTTTCCGGCACGGGCGCCGGGAATCGATCTCCCGTGATGTCGTCCAGCCGAGCCCGCTGCCCGTCGTACCGGTACCGCTCGCCCAGGTAATAAGGAATGATCTCCGAGACGAACTGCAACGGCAGGTAGAGGGTATCGCGACTGAGCCACACCGGGGCGGCGAGCGTCTGAAGCTGGTTGCTGAAGACGTAGAGCGGAGCACCGACCAGGAAGCGGAACGGCTGGCGGGCCACGATCACTTCGGCCCAGCCCTCGTCCACCCGGATCGAGCCGCCGAGCGCACCCAGCAGCTGGGGCGCCGAGAGCATGGGAGCGCCCATCGGCCCGGGGCGAACCGGCACCCGGCTCTCACCCGAGGGCCCGGTCACGATGACCTCTCGAGGCGCCGCGCTACCGAGGCCGAGGAGGAGTCCGAGGAGAGCGATCACCGGCGTCCCTTGATGGAGACTGCCCGAGCCGTCTCCCGCTCGGCCACCCGGCGCTTGAGGTCCTCCCGCTTGTCGTGGAGCTTCTTGCCCCGACCCAGGGCCAGGGTCACCTTGACCCGGCCGTTCCGGAAATACAGCTCCAGCGGGACCAGGGTGAGCCCCTTCTGCTCCACCGCGCCGATCAGCTTCTCGATCTCGCGGCGGTGCAGCAGCGTCTTGCGACTGCGCACGGGATCGTGGTTGTAGCGGTTGCCCTGCTCGTAGGGAGTGATGTTCATCCCCTCGAGGAAGACTTCACCGTTGCGGAGACGGGCGTAGGCCTCTTTGATCGACGCCTTACCATTGCGGAGCGATTTGACCTCGGTGCCGGTGAGCACGATTCCCGCTTCCCACGTTTCGAGAATGTGGTAGTCGTGGGTCGCTTTTGGATTGCGGGCGACCGACTGGCGGCGCTCGGCGGGCGGGGGTGTCTCGGGGCTCACGTGGGATTCCTAAGCAAAGGATAGGCCACCACTTCCGACTGGTCAACGGGCCGGGTTGACCGGGCTCGGGACTGCCACTAGCTTTGCGCCCTTCGCCGAAGTGGTGGAACTGGTAGACGCGCTGCGTTCAGGGCGCAGTGGGCGCAAGCCCGTGCGGGTTCGAGTCCCGCCTTCGGCACTGAGGACGCACGGGCGCCAGGGGCGCAGCAGAGCGATGCGGCACGACCCGCCGGTGGCATGCACCGGCGGGTCGATTCATTCTTGACCTGCGCCCCTGCGACCTGGCGTCCCGGCGCTAGTACCTCGCCATTCCCGGCTCGACCCGCGCCGCCCAGGCGTCGATGCCGCCGGCCAGGCTTCGCACCTTGCCATGCCCCGCCCCGCGCAAAATTTCCAGCGCCTTCATCGATCGCGTGCCCTTGTGGCAGTAGGTCACGATCTCGGCGTGTCCGTCGAGCTCGGGAATCCGGTCGGGCAGCTGGCCGAGTGGGATGAGCCGCGCGCCGTCGATGCGGGCGATTTCCCATTCGTGCGGCTCGCGGACGTCGATCAGGACCAGCTCGTCGCCTTTCTCGCCCAGCTCGTCCTTGAGCTGCTCGGCCACGATCTCGGGGCCCTGATACGCCGGCGCCGCGCCGATGCCGCAGAAGGCCTCGTAGTCGATCAGCTCGTGGATGGTGGGATGCTCTCCGCAGAGGGGGCAATCCGGATCCTTCCTGAGCTTGAGCTCCCGGAACTTGAGCTTGAGCGCATCGAAGAGAACCAGGCGCCCGATCAGGGTGTCGCCGGCGCCGAGTATGAGCTTGATCGTTTCCAGCGCCTGGATGCTGCCGATGATCCCGGGCAGCACGCCGAGCACACCGCCCTCGGCGCAGCTGGGCACCAGTCCCGGAGGTGGCGGCTCGGAGTAGAGGCAGCGGTAGCAGGGCCCTTCCTTGGCGTAGAACACCGAGGCCTGGCCCTCGAAGCGGAAGATGCTGCCGTACACGTTCGGCTTGCCCAGCAGCACGCAGGCATCGTTGACCAGATAGCGGGTGGGAAAGTTGTCGGTGCCGTCCACCACGATGTCGTATTCGCGGATGATGTCGAGCGCGTTCTCCGCGCTCAGCCGGGCCTCGTGGCTCTCCACCCTCAGATTCGGGTTCAGATCGATGAGGCGTGCCTTGGCCGACTCGAGCTTGGGCTTGCCCAGGGTCGAGGTGCCGTGGACGATCTGGCGCTGGAGGTTGGTCAGATCCACCACGTCGAAGTCCACGATACCGATGGTTCCGACTCCGGCGGCGGCGAGATAGAGCGAAAGCGGCGAGCCGAGGCCCCCGGCGCCGATCGTGAGCACGCGTGCGGCCTTGAGCTTCCGCTGACCCTCGACCCCGACCTCGGGCAGGAGCAGGTGGCGAGAGTAGCGCAGCACCTCGGCGTGCGAGAGCTTGGGCAGCTCGGTTTCCACGGCCGGGCTCCCGCCCGCGATGCTGGGCACGATGGTGAGCACGTCCCCCTCCCGGACCGGAGTCTCGGTCGATGCGAGGTGCCGGATGTCGGTGTCGTTGAGGTACAGATTGACGAAGTTCCTGAGGCGCCCGTCGTCCTGCACCAGGTGCCGCTTGAGGCCGCCGTGCGCGGCCAGGAGCCCGTCGATCACCTCGCCCACGGTCCCGCCGCCCAGCTCCACGGCGTCGGCGCCCCCGGTGAACCCGCGCAGGGGGGTGGGGATGGTCACAGTCACGGACATGGTCACACCTCGCTGAGCACTTGGAGTGGCTCGGAATGCATGAGCGGCCGGTCGGGATCCAGCGTGTAGCTGGCCGCCTCCCGCGGCTGCCCCTGCTCGACACGAACGATCAGATAACTGTACCACGGCCAGGCGTGGGCCGCGTCGTACGCGGACGGCACCGCGGGATGATCGGGGTGCGAGTGATAGTACCCCACGATCTCCAGCCCCTCGGCCCGCACCTCCCGCTCCAGGCGCCGGAGGTCGTCCGGCGCGATGAGGTAGCGATGAGGGTCGTCGGTCCGGCGGTTGACCGCGGGCCAGAGCCGCACGACCTCCTTCGCGTCGGCCCCGCCGCTCCGTCCCACCATCGCCCCGCAGCACTCGGCCGGATAGGCGCTGGCACCCTGGCGCCGGATGTCCTCCAGCAGCGCGTCGGGAAGACGAAGGCTCACGGCTCCCTCCATCGGTGCGGCTCGCTCAGATAGCGCGCCCCCGTATCGCATCCGACCACCACCACCTGGGCCTCGGGCTCCCGGGCGACGATGTCGAGCCCCGCGGCCAGCGCCGCCCCGGCCGACCAGCCGACCAGGATCCCGCTCTCGCGGGCCAATTGGCGCGCGGTCCGATCGGCCAGCTCGGTCGGAATCTCGGCGATCGCGTCGGGCACCGCCGGATCGTAGAGCGCGGGAGGCGAGCTCGTCGTCGCCAGATGCTTGAGTCCCTCGAGTCCGTGATACGGCGAGTCGGGCTGAACGCCGACGAGCCGGATGGCGGGACTCCGCTCCTTCAGGTACCCGCCGGTGCCCATCATGGTTCCCGTCGTGCCCATCGCGGCGACGAAGTGGGTCACCCGCCCGCCGGTCTGGGCCCAGATCTCGGGGCCGGTGGTCTCCCGATGGGCCTGGGGGTTGGCCGGGTTGCTGTACTGGTCGGCATAGTAGTAGCGCTCGGGGTGCTCGGCCGCGAGCTCCCGGGCCCGGCGGGCGGCGCCTTCGGTGCCTTCCAGCCGGTCGGTGGCGACCACCTCGGCCCCGTATACCTCCAGCAGGGCGCGCCGCTCCGGGCTGGCGTTGCCCGGCAGGCAGATGGTCACCTGCACCCCCGCCGCGGCGCCCAGCATGGCGTAGGCGATTCCAGTGTTCCCGCTCGACGCGTCGAGCAGCCGCTTGGCCGGCAGCTCGCCCCGGCGGATGGCGTCGCGCAGAATGGCCCGCGCCGCGCGATCCTTCACGCTGCCGCCCGGGTTGAGCCACTCGGCCTTGAGCCAGAGTCGAGCGCGTCCGCCCGGATCGGTCACCAGCGGAAAGAGCGGGGTATTCCCTACCGCCTGCCACAGCGACGGCTCCCGCGCCGTGGCCAGATGTCGCACTGCCGTCATCCGTCTCCCCCAAAAAGAAAAAACCCGACCGGCCAGGTCGGGTCGATCCCGCGCGTTCAGCCGCGCGCTAGCTCGCCGATGAGATCCCGACCAACTCCTGGACCTGCGCCTCCTGCTTCATCAGGTCGGCCAGGGTGATGCTCGCCAGCAGCTCGTCCACCCGCTGCTGGAGGGCATGCCAGACCGGCCGGATGCTGCAGGTCGAGCCGGGGCTACATCGCTCGGCATCGACCGGGTGGCTGTCGCAGTTGACCTCGAAGGTCTGGCGCTCGGACGCGCTCATGACGTCCCGCACCGAGATGGCCCCCGGGTCCCGGGCGAGGAAATACCCGCCCTTGGCGCCCCGCACGCTCTCCACCAGGCCGGCCCGACGGAGCCGCAGCAGGATCTGCTCGACGTAGTCGGCCGGCAGCCGCTCGGTGTCGGCCAGCTCACGGGCGGCCACCGGGCCGCTGCCGGCGCGGCCGCGCTTGGCAAGATGGATGGAGATGATGAGGCTGTACTCGGTCCAGGTCGTCACCCGCATGGGGCGGAATATCTACTTCTTTTCCGCCGACGTCCAGCGGGCGACCTCTTCCGCGGTCAGGTTGCCGAAGGGCCGGATCCGGGCATCCCGGAAGGAGCCGCCGAGCACGTCGCCCAGGTACTGCGACCAGGACAACAGGGTGCCGTAGCACACCGGGTCGTCCGCATCGGGCGAGTCGACTTCGGCGGCGAGCCGCTCCATCAGCTCGTGGGTCACCCAGGCGGGCACGCGGGTGCGGACGCTGGGATAGATGAAGCCGTAGAGCACCAGGTGCGACAGCAGGACGCGCCAGTGGCGGCCGAACCGGTCGATAAGGCGCCGCCAGTCCATCCGGTCGCCGTAGGCCAGGATGATGTGAGCCACGTCGGCGCCGTCGTAGCGCTCCCGCTCCATCACGAACGCCTTGGACCAGACGCTCTCCTCCGCCGGGGCCACCTTGACCGCAATGCCGAGGACTTCCCGCTCGGTGGCGTGCTCGAACCACTGCTCGTCCACCACCGCGATGCCGTTTCCGGAGCTGAAGATCACGTCGATGAACCCGGTCGGGCTCTTGATCTTGGCGAGCCAGTGGGAGAAGACCAGGTCGGCCTCGTAGCCGGCGGCGTTGCACGCGTTGAGCAGCGGGTGCACGTCCGACGGCCGCACGAAGATGTCGAGGTCCTTGGTGGAGCGATCGATGCCGGCCTGATGCACGAAGGCGAAGGCGCCGCCAACCAGGAACGGAATCCCGCCCCGGGAGAGGACGTCCATCGCTTCGCGGTAGAAAGCGCGCGACGGGGTTTCGACCATCGAGTGGGTGGGCGACAGCCCCATCCGGCGCTCCGGCAGAGGGAAGACCATGATACAGGGGCCCGCTCGGCGGGGGTGTGCCGGGGATCACCGCCGCTCGGGCCATCCAGAGTGTTGATTCCCGGGACGATGCCCAAATCTCCCGGAGTCGTGCGGATCGCCGCCTTGGGCGATATCCACCTGGGACGTGCCGCCTACGGCCCCCCGGTGCAGACCATTTTCACCGACGTGGCCGAGCGGGCCGACATCCTCGTCCTCTGCGGCGACCTCACCGACCGGGGCGAGCCCGAGGAGGGACGCCAGATCGCCAAGGCGCTGGCGGGCCTGGGGCTTCCCATCATCGCCGTGCTCGGCAATCACGACTACGAGTCGGGGCAGGCGCCGGAGCTCAAGCGCATCCTGTGCGAGTCGGGGATCCAGGTGCTGGACGGCGACGCGATCGAGCTGCACGGCGTCGGCTTCGCGGGGGTCAAGGGATTCGCCGGCGGGTTCGGACGCCGGGCGCTCGGGCCCTGGGGCGAGGAGATCATCAAGCTGTTCGTGCGGGAAGCGGTGGACGAGGCGCTCAAGCTGGAGACCGCGTTGAGCCGCCTGCGCACCGAGCGGAAGATCGTGGTCCTGCACTACTCGCCCATCGCGGGAACGGTTCAGGGAGAGCCGCCGGAGATCTATCCCTACCTCGGCTCCAGCCGTCTGGAGGAGCCGCTGACCCGCTACCCGGTGGACTGTGTGTTCCACGGCCACGCCCATCACGGAACGCTGGAAGGCCGGACGCTGGGCGGGGTGCCGGTCTACAACGTGTCGCTCTCGCTGCTCCAGCAGCATTTCCCCGGCGGACCGCTCTATCGCATCGTCGAGGTCTCCACCGGCGCTCCGGCACCGGACGCGCGACCGGGCGGGTCGGGCGCGGAAGACGGGCGGGAGGAACGCCGGCGGACGGAGCAGCCCGATCGGCGGGGAGCCACCAGCGGAGTTCGGCCGGCGCCGACGCAGCCCTGACTCAGCCGCCGGCGGGAATCCCCTTCCCGCCCGGCACACCGAGCTCGGTCATGGCGCGGAGGTCGAGGACCTCCTCCAGCTCGGCCCCCTGCAGCAATCCCTTCTTCACGACGAGCTGCTTGACAGTGAGGCCGCTCGCGAGGGCTTCCTTGGCCAGCTTGGCGGCCTCGGCGTATCCGATCTTGGGCGCGAGCGCGGTGACCAGCGCCGGACTGCGCTCCAGCCAGTAGGCGCACTGGGCCTCGTCGGCCTCGATGCCATCCACGCAGCGCTCCGCCAGTACCCGCGACGCGTTCCCCACGATGATGAGCGAGAAGACCACGTTGTGGGTGATGACCGGCATCATCACGTTGAGCTCGAGCTGGCCCGCCTCCGCCGCCATCGCGACCGTGGTGTCGAGGCCCAGCGCCTGATAGCAGACCTGGTTCACCATCTCGGCGATGGACGGGTTGACCTTGCCCGGCATGATGCTGGAGCCGGGCTGCACGGCGGGCAGGAGGATCTCCGCCAGCCCGGTGCGCGGCCCCGACGCCAGCAGCCGGATGTCGTTCGCGATCTTGTTGAGGTCGAGCACGTAGGCCCGGAACGCGCCGCTGAAGGTGGCGATGTCTCCCATCGACTGCATCAGCTGCACCCGGTCGTGGCCCTCGCGCAGCTCCAGGCCGCTCACCTCCTGCAGGTGCCTGACCATCAGACCCGGGTACTCGGGCTCGGCGTTGATGCCGGTGCCCACCGCGGTGCCGCCGATGTTCATTTCCCGCAGCCAGTCCGCGGCCTGGGTCAGCTTGTCCCGGTGCCGGTGCACGGTGCGACCGTAGGCGGTGAATTCCTGGCCCAGTCGGATGGGCGTCGCGTCCTGCAGGTGGGTCCGGCCGGACTTCACGATGCCGTCGAAGGCCTGCCCCTTGGCGAGGAGGGCATACGCCAGGCGCTCGAGTGCCGAGAGGGTGTGCGGCAGGGTCGCGAGCGTGGCCAGGCGCATCGCCGTCGGGATCACGTCGTTGGTGCTCTGGGCCATGTTGACATGATCGTTGGGGTGCACCGGCGTGTAGGAGCCGCGGGCGCCGCCGAGGATCTCGTTGGCGCGGTTGGCCAGCACCTCGTTCACGTTCATGTTGTGGCTCGTCCCCGCGCCGGCCTGGTAGACGTCCACGATGAACTGGTCGCGGTGGCGACCGGCGAGCACCTCGCGAGCGGCCCGCGCGATCGCGTCGGCCAGCCGCGGCTCCAGCCTGCCGGTGTCCCGATGGGTCAGTGCGGCCGCCAGCTTGATCCACACCACCGCGTCCACGAACGCGGGCAACGGCCGCAGCCCCGAGATGGGAAAGTTCTCTGCGGCGCGGAGCGTCTGGATGCCGTACAAGGCGTCGGCGGGGACGGGCTTCTCGCCCAGGGGATCGCGCTCGATTCGGGTCTCGGACATGGGGTCGCGGGGTCGGGGTGGCGGTGGTCGAATCGGATGGGAAAGGTAACGGTGTCGGTGACGGCGGGTGAGCGGGGACGATCGAGCCGGGACATCGAGAGGAGCGGTTGTCATCCCGGGCGAGGCGAGGGATCTTGCCCGTTGGTGCGGAATTCCCCCGGCAGACCTCTGCGCTCGGATGACACCATCATGGATCGCTACGTCCGGCGCCTCGCCGACCTGATCTCCTTCCAAACCGGCAAGGGAACCAAGGCGGACCTGTTCCGGGGCGAGCGGCTCTTCGTCGGCCTCAACTGCTTCGAGCCCGGGCAGAGTCAGGCGTCTCACGTCCACGGCGGGGCGGACAAGTTCTACTACGTGGTGTCGGGACGGGCCCGCTTTGCGGTGGGAGACGAGCGCTTCGAGGCGGGTGCGGGAGCGGTGGTGTGGGCGCCGGCCGACCTGCCGCACGGGGTCGAGCAGGCCTTGGAGCAGACGGTGATGCTAGTCGGGATCGCTCCACCGCCGCGCTAGGCGGCGGAGCGCCGGCCAGCCGTATACGTGAGCCGCCAGCACCACGCCCAGCAGTACGCCGAGTCCGTTGGTGTAGATCCGCCAGGCCAGGAGCAGCCACCCGGAGCGGTCGCCGAGATCGCCCGCGGCCCCGCCCAGGAACCCCAGCTCCACCGCGCCGGCGCCCGACGGCGTGGGCAGGATCAGCTGGCTGTAGAGCAGCGCGAACGATCCCAGGACCATCGGGCCCAGCGGCGGCGCTTCCGGCAGGGTCGAGGCAAGGACCGGCAGGATGGCCACCCGGGCGGCCAGGTTGACCATGCTCATCGGGATGCTGGCCACCAGCGGCCACATCGGCATCCGGCGCCAGTAGACCAGCGCCCGGCGCACCGGCCGGCGCACGTGGCGCATGCCGGGGGACGCGATGTCCCGGGCGTAGCGCCACGCCGCGAGGCTGAGGATCACCACCAGCACCACCCAGGGCCAGGCGTGCTCCGCCGCCGAGGAGAGCCGCGGCCCCGCCATGTCCCACCACTCCGGCGCGTAGCGCCAGATCAGCCACCCCGCCGCCAGGATGATCACCGGCCAGGCCGCGAGCACCTCGAGGCTGATCCCGACGAACGCGGCCGTGGCGGGCACCCGGCTCCGCAGCATCCCCGCGAGCCGGGCAGGCTCGCCGCCGAGGCGGAGGGGCGTGAGGGCGCAGGCCGCGTCACCAAAGGCGTTCAGCACGAAGGCATCGGAGAACCGGACCGGGTGGTCGAGACCGCGGAGAATCCACTGGATCCGCCAGGCGCGGGCGATCAGGTCCGCCAGCACCAGGGCGAGGCAGAGCAGGTGCGCCTGCGCGATCGTCACGCGGCGCCGCCCCGGACCGAGGTGGTGGCGAGCACCCGACGGCGCAGCGCCTCGTACGTGATCGGCTGGTGGCGGGTGAGCCAACGGTCCAGCGTCGGGCCGAGCTCCGCGGCCACGGCCCGGTGGTCGAGATCCTGGGGATGGAACGCGAGGCGGGGATAGGGGGCCTCCCGCTGCAGCCGCCAGCGGCCCCGCGCCACCACGACCGACCCCCACGGCCGCAGCCGCCCCCGGGTGCTCCACCGCACCGCGGCCGAGCCCAGCCGCCGGCCGCCGGGATAGAAGCGGATCCCGGTCTCGTCCTCGCTGAACCCGAGTCCCGCATCGGCCACGGCGCCGTGCCCTTCCTCGCGCGCCAGCCAGGCGGGCGGCACGAAGCCGGCCGGCCGGAGCCCGAGCATGCGGAGCAGCGCCGTGCCCCGCTCGATCCGCTCCCGGGCAGCCTCGCGGCCGAGCCCGAGGAACTCGCCCTCGCTATCGGTGCGACCCAGCGCACGCACGGTGTCGGCCGGCGTGCGCGCCAGCCCCACCTCGTCGTGCCGCTCGCCATGGAGCACGATCTCCGCGCCGGCGGCCGCCCGCTCGCGCAGCCAGCGCACGAACTCGGGATGCCGCCCGAGCGCCCATTCGCCGTGCCAGTTGGGAACCACCAGAAGGGCGGGAACGACGCCGCGCTCGGCGCAGAGCGCCCACAGCCGCTCGACCGCCGGCGCGAGCGCCGGGGTCACGTCGTGAATCGAGACCAGCAGACTCACCGCTGGAGGACTCGCCGATATACCTCGAAGAGCCGGTCGAAGACGCCGTCCCAGCCGTGGTGCGCCGCCGCGTATTCGCGCCCGCGTGCGCCGAGCGTGGTGAGGTCGCCCTGAAGCATCGCGACGGCGGTTTCGGCCAGGGCGGCGCGATCTCCCGCGGGGAAGTGGCGGCCGCCGCCCGAGCGCTCCACCGTCTCGGCCACCCCGCCGCGGTCGGCCGCGAGGACCGGGACGCCGCTCGACAGCGATTCGAGCGCGGCCAGGCCGAACGTCTCGATGGCGCAGGGCGCGACCACCAGCTCGGCGGCGGCATACAGGTCGGCCAGGCGGTCCCGGTCGCCCTCGTAAGGAAGCCAGAGAGCGCGCTGTCCGCCGGTGCTCCGCATGAGGCGCCGGCGAGCGGGGCCCATGCCGACCAGCACCAGGCGGACGCCGGTGCGGCGCTCCACCTCGGGCCAGGCGTCGAGCAGAACGTCGAGATCCTTCTCCAGCGCCATCCGACCCACGTACAGGGCGAACGGCCGCTCGCCGAGGCCGAAGCGGAGTCGGGTGTCGGCGGCGTGGGCCCGGCGAGCGGGCGTGAACCGCTCCAGGTTCACTCCCAACGGAACGTGCGTGACGTTCCGGAGCCCGGCCTCGCTCAGCTCCGCCGCGAGGGCGCGGCAGGGCGCGATGGTGGCCTCGACCATGCGCCCGAGGCGGCGCACGTAACGCCAGGCCAGATCGGTGGCGGTCCGGCGGGCCCACCCGGCGTCGCGCGGCCGCGGCGCGATGACCCGGGGGAAATTGCTGTGGTAGAACCAGACGGCCGGCACCCGAAGCTGGCGGGTCGCGAGGTGCACCAGCCAGGGCGCGCACCAGGCGCTGCCCACCTCGATCAGGTCGGGACGCTCGTGCGCGACGATCCGGCTGGTCGAGCGGGTGGCCAGCATGAAGCGGTACGGCTTCTGGGTCGGAATGTACGGCCCGTGGAGCCGATAGCAGCGCACCCCGCCCGCTTCCAGGATCTCGTCCCGGGCGCCGGGCACCACCAGGACCTGGCGAAGGCCGGCGTGGCGCTGGACGTACTGGGCCTTCTCCAGCAGGTAGGTGCGCACCCCGCCGGTCGTGTCCCCGAAGAACTCGGTAATGTCGAGCACGCCGACCGACGCCCCGGGCCGGAGCCTGGGCGGCAACACGATCCGGGCGATGTCGAGCGCCGCCGGGGCGGCACCCGCCACCGGCTCCAGATCGAGGATCCCGGTGGCGGCGCGATCAGTCAGAGCAATCCCCCAGGGGGTAGACCGTGCCGCAGTTGGCGCAGGGGTTCTTGCAGCCCATGGGCCGGACACCGCCCAGCTCGAATCCGCACCGCTGGCAGCGTGGCGTGACCGCGGCCGGCGGCTCCGCCGCACGAGGTGACGCCACCGACGGGCTCACGCTCGGAGACTCCCGGTGAGCCACGGATTGGTCAGGCGCTCCACGCCGATCGTGGTCTCCGGTCCGTGCCCGCTGTACACCACCGTGCTGTCGGGGAGCGAGAGGAAATGGGTCTGGATGCTGGCGAGGAGTGTCGGGTGATCGCCGCCCGGGAGGTCGGTCCGGCCGATCGATCCGTTGAAGAGCACGTCGCCGCCGAAGACGACGCCGTCTCCCACGAAGCTCACGCTCCCGGGCGAGTGGCCGGGCGTGTGCCGCACCTCGAACTCGCAGCGGCCGACCCGGAGCCGATCCCCCGGCCGGAGCTCGCGTTCCGGCGGCGGCGGCACATCCACCTGCAGTCCGATCCACTCGCCGAACTGCGGCAGCGCCTCATAGAGCGGGCGGTCGTCGGGGTGCAGATAGATCGGCACGCCGGTGGCGCGCTTGACCGCCTCCACCCCGAGGATGTGGTCGATGTGCGCGTGGGTGAGCCAGATCGCCCGGAGGCTCCAGCCCCGGGTATCGAGCTCGGCCAGGAACGTCTCGGGCTCCTCGCCGGGATCGATGATGACCGCCTCGCGGGTGTCCCGATCGGCGGCCAGGTAGCAGTTCTCGCCGAACCGTCCGTTGGGGAGGGTGACGATCTCGAGGTCAGACACCGGCGTTCGCCCTGGCTTCGACCCGGGAACGCCGGTCGGCGAGGTACTTCTCCACCGCGATCGCCGCGGTGGTCGCGTCGCCCACCGCCGTGGTGATCTGCCGGGTGAGCTGGACCCGAAGGTCGCCGGCCGCGAAGAGGCCGGGAATGGACGTCATCATACGGTCGTCGGTGATGATGTAGCCCGCCGGATCGTGCCGGAAGTGCTCCCGGATCAGCCCGCTGTTCGGCCGGAAGCCGACGAAGATGAAGCAGCCGCTGGCCGCGAGCGAGGAATGCCGGCCGGTGACGGTATCCTCCAGCTCCACCGACTGCAGCCCCGCGGGACCGCCCTTGAGCTCGGTGACCCGCTTGTTCCAGATCACCTCGATCTTCGGATTGGCGAAGAGCCGCTCCTGAAGGATTTTCGACGCCCGGAACTCGTCGCGCCGGTGGATCACGTACACCTTCGAGGCGTAGCGGGTGAGGTAGTCCGCCTCCTCCACCGCCGCGTCGCCGCCGCCGATGACCGCGAGGGTCTCGCCCTTGAAGAACGCGCCGTCGCACACCGCGCAGTAGGACACGCCGCGGCCCGCGTATTCGAGCTCGCCCGGTACCTCGAGCTTGTTGGGGGTACCGCCGGCCGTGAGAATGACCGCCGGCGCCTCGTAGAGCGTGCCCAGCGACGTCGTCACTTCGAACGTGCCGTCCGGCCGCCGCACGATCGACTCCACGTTCTCCTGCCGGATGTCGGCGCCGAAGCGCACGGCATGGTCGCTCATCTTGGCCGCCAGCTCGCGGCCGAGGATGTGCTCGAAACCCGGGTAGTCGTCGATCCACTCGGTGTTGAGCAGCTCACCGCCCGGCACACCGCGCTCGAGCACCACCGCCTTCAGCATCCCCCGGCCGGCGTACATCGCCGCGCAGAGCCCGGCGGGCCCGGCGCCGATGATGATGAGATCGAGCTCCTCCATGCGGGTCATGCAGCTCCCTTACTTCGATGTGCCTACGAGCCGGCCGCCGCGGAGCGCGGCGTACCCGGCTCGCATCGTCCAAATATAGAACGCCCCAGGGTTCCCGCAGGCGGCTACCAGGCAGGCCCGCCCCCCAAGTGGAGCAGGCTCAACGCCCCGTGGCAGGCCGAGACGGTGCCCACCACCACCCCGACCTCCCCGCCGGCGCCGGCCCGCGCTACCGCCGCGTCACCAGCCAGCACCGACGAGACGTCGAACATCCCCACGCCATGGACCCGGTGGCGGCAGACGAAGAGGACCGGGCCGGCGGATGGCGCCCGACCCGAGCGCCGCTCCACCAGCCGCTCGGCGGCCTCGGAGATCTCCCAGCTCCGGGGCCCGCGGATCACGGGGCAGACGGCCGGCTCGATGCAGTGCACCGGACAGAGCCAGTCGGCAAAGGAGACGTAGCGGGTGCCGTCCGGCGCGAGCATGTCGTATGGAGTCTCGGCGTCAGGCTCGAGTGGGCGGTGCTCCACGAGCCGTCCCGGCCAGCGGGCGCTGGCCCGTCGCGAGAGCCAGCCGAACATGAGGTGAGGCATGAGGGGGGAGGGAACGATGGCGTCGCCCGCCCCATCGTCGTTGCGGTCGAGCCAGCGATCGAAGAAGCGGTCCCACTCGTCCACGGCGAGCTCCGCGCCGTCGGCGGGACCCACCTCGCGGGCGAACCGGCATTCCGGATCGCGGTCGATGACCAGCAGGCGCCGGAAATCGGCCTTCCCGCGCTCCCGGGCCTGAATCAGCTGGCGGGCGTAGAAGGTGCCGTAACAGCCACCGCCCACGATCGCGACATCGCGGAGGAGGACCCTAGCGGAGAAGTCGGCCGCCATCGACCACCAGCACATCACCGGTGACGTAGTCGCCGCCCTCGAGCAGGTAGAGCAGCGCGGCCACCGCGTCCTCCGGCCGGCCCAGCCGGGCCAGTGGCGTGGTGCGGGCCAACCGGTCACGCTCGGCGGCGTCGTAGTCGTCAGGCACGAGCACGGCGCCCGGCGCGATGGCGTTCACGGTGACATCGGGCGCGAGGGCCCGGGCCAGAACCCTGGTGAGCATCACCACGCCCGCCTTGCTCACCGAGTGGGCGGCGAAGCCGGGCCACGGCTCGAGGCCGCCGAGGTCGGCCATGTTGACGACCTTGCCGCGCGCCTTTCGCAGCTCGGGGGCGGCGCCCTGGGTGCAGAAGAAGACGGCGCGGAGGTTGAGATCGAAGGTGGCGTCGTACTGCTCCGGAGTGGTCTCCTCGAAGCCGAGCCGGTGCATGACGGCGGCGGAGTTGACCAGCACGTCGAGACGGCCGAACCGCTCGGCGACCCGGAGGGCCAGCTTCCGCGCGGCGACGGGGTCGGTGAGATCGGCGGCGAAGCACTCCGCCCTGCCGCCCGCGCCGACCACCCGCTCGCGCAGGGCGCGAGCTCCCTCGGCCGAGGCGTGGTGGTGCAGCGCCAGCGTCATCCCGCGGCCGGCCAGCGCCTCCGCGAGGGCGAGGCCGAGCCGACGCCCGGCGCCCGTCACCAGCGCGACGCGCCCGGCGAGCTCCATCAGCCCGCGCCTTCGGGAGCGATACGCCGGATCTCGCCGGTCATTCCCGCGCCCGGCGCCGCCAGCGCCATGATGCCGCGGGTGATGTCGCCCAGCTCGACGTACGCCGGAGTCTCCCCGGCCGCGGCGACGTTGTCGGCGGTGCGCACCATGCCCGGGGCGATCGCGTTCACCCGGATGCGGCGATTGCGGAGCTCGAGCGCGAGGCTCTGGGTGAAGCCGGCGACCGCCGCCTTGGCCGCGGAATAGATCGCCATCGGGCTCTGCGGCTCGAAGTAGGCGATCGACGCGACGTTGACGATGCACCCCTGGGTCTCGGCCAGGGCCGGGATCGCGGCCTGGGAGACCAGCACCGCGGTCTTGAGGTTGATCGCCACCTCCCGGTCGAGGGCCGCGACGGTGAGCTCCCCGATCGGGCCGTAGGTGGTGAGCCCGCCGGCGAGGTTCACCACCACATCGAGCCGGCCGAAGTGCTTGAGCGCGGTTTCCACCGCGAGCGCCGCGACGTCGGGCTGGGTAAGGTCGCCGGCGCAGGGCCTCGCGTCCACGCCCTGCTCGGCGAACTCCCGCACCCGGGTCGCGACACCGACCGCGTTGAGATCGCAGGCCACGATCTTGGCGCCGGCCCGGCCGAAGCTCAGGGCCACCGCGTTGCCGATCTGCCCGGCGCGGCCGACTCCCGTCACGATCACGGTCCGGCCGGTGAAGTCGAGGGTCTGACTCATCGGCAGCTCAATCCTTCCAGGCTCAGGTCGGCTCCAGGCGCGCCCGACTGACTGTAGCCGACGATGCCGTCGCGGTCCACCAGCACGACCGAGCGCGAGATCCCCAGGCCCGCGGGACGGACCGCGCCGTAGCTGCGGCTGATCCGGAGCCCGGCATCGGAGAGGAGGGGGAACGGGAGCTTGAGCCGGGCGGCATAGTCGGCGTGGCGCTCGGCGGTGGCGGGGTTCACGCCGAAAGGCCGGACATCGCAACGGCGGTAGGACTCGATCTCATCGCGCACGGCGGAGAGCTGGCGATTTCACCCCGGGGTGTCGTTGCCCGGATAGAAGACCAGGAGCACCCGGCTCTCCCGCAGCAGCTCGACCAGATGATAGGTGCGGCCGTCCGAAGCGGGAGCGGTGAAGTCGGGGGCGGGCGCGCCCGGCGCGATCAGGGTGCTCATCCGACGGCGGCCGCGGGACGGGCGGCGCGGACCTGCTCCAGGCGCTCCAGCCATTCCAGCGGCACCTCCTGCGAGCCCAGCGCGCCATGGGTGCCGCCGGGCTCGGGGTCGCCGTGCCAGTCGCTGCCGCCGGTGCGCAGCAGCCCCAGCCGGAGCGCGATGTCGGTGAGCCGGGAGCGGAGCTCGCCATCGTGACTCGGGTGGCGGGTCTCGACCGCGTCGAGGCCCTCGAACTTGAGCCGCTCGATGAACGAGCGGGTGCCCCGATCCTTGAGGTGCGCGATGGAGACGAGACCGCGCGCGGCGTGCACCTGGGATGCGATCTCGCCGAACTGCGGCAGGACCTTCTCCACGAAGGCGGGCCGGCCGCGACCGATGTAGCGGTCGAAGGCGTCGCTCACGTGGACCGCCCCGCCCCGGCTCACGATGGCCCGGGCGACATGAGGCCGCCCGACCGCGCCGCCATCGGCGTGGCGCAGGACATCCTCGAAGTCGAGGGAGACGCCGAGGGCGTTGAGCCGCGTCACCATCTCCTTCCCGCGGCGCACCCGGTCGGCCCGGCAGCGCGCCAGGAAGGCCTCGAGCTCGGGAGTGTCGGAGGGAAGGAAGTAGCCCAGGACGTGCATCTCGCCCCAGGGCGCGGCGGCGCTGAACTCGCAGCCGGCGATCACCCGGATGCCCAGGCGCTCGCCGGCGGCCAGCGCCTCGGGCACGCCGGCCAGCGTGTCGTGGTCGGTGAGGGCAACCGCGCCGAGCCCGGCCGAGACGGCGCGCTCCACCACCGCCGCGGGCGCGAGCCGCCCGTCGGAGGCGGTCGAGTGGACGTGGAGGTCGACCGTCGTGCCTGCCGGCACCTGCCCGGTCGAGGTCAGCGGCGGTAGCCCAGTTCGGGTGCGGTCCAGGCCGGCTGCGAGTAGACCAGAAGGTCGGCCAGCTCCTGGTCGCTCAGCTGCCGGAGCGAGAGCTCCCGGCTCTTCGCCCCCAGCGGCGAGTAGCGGGTAACCCTTTGCTCCCGGCCGGGCCCGGTACCGCGGGTGAAGACCAGGCCGAACTCGTCCTTGGTGTACTGCGTGTTGCGACCACTGACGGCGACCTTCCACTGGACGCCGTCCACCTCGATGATCCGTCGGGGCATGCTAGCTGACCTCCTCCCACAGCTCCCAGGCGCGCGGCTCGTACTCCGCCACCGCGCGAATCCGTTCTTCCACGGCCTGCTCGTCCGTCGGGCGTCCGGAGGCGGCGCGGTGCGACTCCGGACTCCGGCTCTCGCTGCATTCCAGGAACAGCTCCCGCTCGGTCGGGTGGCGGAAGACCCAGAGATGCCAGCCGTGGCGCTCGGCCAGGGCTGCCAGCTCCCGCACGGCCGCGAGATACGCCGCCTGATCCTGCGACCGCACCCGCACCCGCGACACGGTGAGGGCGCGGCTCACGTCACGCCGCCGACTCCGGGAATTCCTGCAGCGCCGCCTTGATGTCGGCCATGAACCGGTCCGCGTCGGCGCCGTCCACGACCCGATGATCGAACGCGAGCGACAACATGCCCCGAAGACGGATAGCGATCGAGTCGGTCCCGTCAACGGTCACCACCGCCGGCTGCTTCTCGATCGACCCCACGCAGAGGATCGCCGCCTGCGGCTGATTGATGATCGGCGTGCCGATCACGGATCCGAACACACCCGGATTGGTGATGGTGAAGGTACCCTTCTGCACCTCGTCCGGGCTCAGCTTCTTGTTGCGCGCGCGCTCGCCCAGGTCGTTGATGGCGCGGGCCAGCCCCAGCAGCGAGAGCTCGTCGGCATGCCGGATCACCGGCACGATGAGGCCCCAGTCGAGCGCCACCGCGATCCCGAGGTTGATGTCGCGCCTCAGGATCGTGCTCTCCCCCGAGACCGCCGCGTTCACCCCGGGGTGGCGGCGCAGGGCATCCGCGGTGGCCTTCGCGATGAAGGCAAGATACGTGAGGTTCACGCCGCGGTCGGCGTATTCGTTCTTCTTCCTGGCCCGGACCTGCGACACCCGGGTGTAGTCGATCTCGAAAATCGTGTTGACGTGCGGGGACACCCGCCGCGAGAGCACCATGTGCTCGGCCGTGAGCTTCCGAATCCGGGACCAGGGCTGCACGGTGTCGCCGTCCCAGGGATCGACGCCAGCCGCCGGAGCAGCGCCGGGCGCAGGGGCGCCGGGCGTAGGGGCGCCGGGGCGCTGGGG
>DATEIR010000166.1:0-26938 GCA_035278885.1 Gemmatimonadales bacterium
CGCGGGCGCGCTCCCGGGCTTCACTGCCCAGCTCCTCGGCCCGCTCGGCCAGGTCGCCGGCCCGTTCGCGGGCCCGGTCCCGGAGCTCGCCCGCCCGCTCGCCGACGTCCTCGGTGGCGCTGCCGACCGCGCTGCCGATGGCGTGCCGCATCTCGCCCGCCCGATCGGCGATCCGGTGGCCGACTCCGCTGCTCCGGCGCTCGGGCCCGGTGTAGGCGAACCGCGCCATGCGGTCGCCCGAGATCTCGCTCCGGTTCCGCTGCTGAATGAGCCAGACGGCGCCGAGCCCCATGGCCGCGACCAGTGAGGTGTTCTCCTGGATGAAGTCCATCATGCGGAAGCCGGTGCGGCGGGCGCCGGCGCCCACGTTATTCACCACCTCGTGCGCCTTGCCGGTGATCGCCTCCTTGGCCTGGCGCTTGAGGTTGTCGGGACTGAGCCGTTCTCCCAGCTCGTCGATATCGCGGCTCATCCGCTCCCGGGTGGCCTCGATGTCCCGCTCGATCTGCTCGGGTGTCCGTTCCTGTTCGTTCATGACCGACGCGCCTCCTTCGCCAGCTGAATGTCTTCCTTGATGCTCTCGACCGATCGCCGGGGCGTCGGGTCCAAATTCTTGAGATCACGAAGCCCGCCCTGCAACATCATCCAACCGCCCCCGCCGAACACGACGGCGACGATCAGCGCCGCGAGCCAGGGCTTGAGGCCTATCGGATCGATCAGCAGCAGGATGATGGCCGCGGTGAGCGCGAGGCCCCCCATCAGCGCCACCACGCCGCCGGCGGCCAGGGAGCCGAGATCGCGCGCGGCCCGGGCCACCTTGACCTGGATCTCCGTCTTGGCGAGCTGGGTCTCCTGGCGCACCAGCAGCGAGAGGTCCTGGGTGAGCTGGCCGAACAGGTCCCCGATCGAGCGTTCCTCCCTAAGCTGATGCATCATACCCTCCCCTACCGCGAGCGTAAGGTGCGTCGCCCAGGCCGGCGGGCTCGCCGCCGGCGCGGATCCGGTCGTAGCCGGCGTCCGGGCTCCAGGCATCATCATCGCGGCGGGTCGGCTCGGACGAGCCGCTCTTGAGGAACCGCGCCGCCAGGAGTCCGACGGCGAACGCGGCGCCGAACACCACGGCGGGGCGCTCCCGGGCCAGCCTTTCGACGTCGCGGCCGATGGTCCGGAAGTCGGCGTCGCGAAGATAGCGGGCCACCTGATCGACCTGGTCCGCGAACGAATCGGCCAGCCCGGCGATTCGCTCCTGCTGGTCGCTGCGGAGCTGCTCGCCGGTCCGGTGGAACGCTCCGGCGATACTTCCGATCTGATCGGCTGCCTGTCGGCGGCCGTCGTCCAGGCTGGAGCCGGCCCGGTCCCGGGCCTCACGCAGCGTGGTTTTCGCCTGGTCCACCACCTGATCGCGAACCTGGCGGATCTGCTCCCGGGTGCCGGTACCCCCGCTTCCTGCGTCTGGCATGCTCATGTCCTGTCTCCTTCGTTGCGGGCGCCCGCCTGCCGCGACGGGGACGTCCGACAACCGGCGGCGGGGACTGGGGCTGGCACTATGGCCCACGGAACGCACCATTGCGGTGCGTTGCACCGAGGCCGGCTTGTGACCGCGCTCACGCCCCTTGACCCCCGGAGACCCGGCCGGTAGAATGGGCCCGCACTCACAATCGATCGCCGCGAGGCGGGCCACTCGGAAGCCGGTGTGAATCCGGCGCGGCCCCGCCACTGTGACGGGCAGATTCCGCGCTCACAATGCCACTGGGCAACCGGGAAGGCGAGCGAGCGGCGCCCGAAGCCAGGAGACCTCCCGTCTCGCGCCACCAGGAATGCCCTCGGGGGAGGGAACGGTGGCGACCCTGGCCCCTGCCGGCCCGCGTCCGCCCATCTTCGTTACCTCGAGGATGGGCGCCCTCGTTTTCGGAGCCCATCCTCGGCGCTCTCCCGTCGGCCGCTTCCGCCGACAGGAGCCCGCCATGATCCGCGTCCCGCTCGCCACAGCCGTCGTCTGCCTGGCCCTCGTCCCGGCGGCGCTCGCGGGCCAGGAGCCGGCCGACACCACGAGGCTGGCCGAGATCGTGGTCACCGCCACCCAGTATCCCACCACCCCGGACTCCGTCGCGGCCACGGTGAGCGTGATCCGGGGCGAGGACCTCCGCGCCCGCGGGATCCACTTCGTCGCGGACGCGCTCCGGGACATTCCGGGCGCGCAAGTGGTGCAGGACGGCCCCTATGGCTCGACGACGAGCCTGTTCGTCCGCGGGGGCGAGAGCGACTACGTGAAGGTGCTGGTGGACGGGGTGCCGGTGAACCAGCCGGGCGGCTACTTCGACTTCGGATCGCTCACGACCGACAATGTCGAGCGGATCGAGGTCCTTCGCGGTCCCGGAAGCGTGCTCTACGGCTCGGATGCGATCGCGGGTGTGGTCCAGATCGTCACCCGCCAGGGTCGCGCCGGAACCGCGGCCAGCGCGAACGGCGAGGCCGGCAGCTTCGGCACCGCCCGGCTGGAGGGCTCCGCCCAGGGTGGCGGCGACTGGGGCGGCTGGTCGGCTTCGGCGTCGCGGCTCACCAGCGCCGGCACCTACGCCTTCAACAACGACTACGGCAACACCTCCCTGACCGGTCGGCTCGAAGTCCACCCCGACGACCGCACCGAGGTGGGTGCCTCCGCGCGCTGGTACGACGCCGTCTACCACTTCCCCACCGACTTCATCGGGACGCCGGTGGACCACGACCAGTTCACCACCGACAGGACGTTCGCGTTGGCGGCAGATGGCTCGAGGCGGCTCTCCTCAGCCATCGAGGCCCAGCTGCTGCTTGGCCGGAGCGATATCACCGACCGATACGAGAACCAGCCGGATGCGCCGCCGGGCCCCTCGGACGCGGCCAGCACCCGGACCGAGAACGACCGCACCTCGGCCGAGGGACGGCTGCAGCTCAGGCTTCCCGCGGGGGTCCGGGGCGTCGCCGGCGCCGGGTTCGAGCAGCAGCATCAGTTCGACGGCACGACCGACCTGGACCGGGACAACTGGGGCTTCTACGCCCAGGCCACCGCGTCTCCGCTTCAGCGGCTGCAGCTCACCGTGGGCGGACGGCTCGACGACAACGAGAAGTTCGGCACCTTCTGGACCTACCGGGCCAGCGCCCTCGCCTTCGCCGCCGCCCGCACCCGCCTGCGCGGATCGGTGGGCACCGGGTTCAAGGAGCCGAGCTTCTTCGAAAATTTCGACAGCCCCTTCAGCATGGGAAATCCCGATCTCAAGCCGGAGCGGAGCTTCAGCGTGGAAGGCGGGGTGGACCAGGATCTGGTGGGTGAGCGGCTGGGGATCGGGGTGACCGTCTTCGCTCAGCAGTTCCGCGACATGATCCAGTACACCTTCCTCACCCCGACGCCGACCGATCCCAACTACTTCAACGTCGCCGCGGCGGACGCCTCGGGTATCGAGGCGACGCTCCGGGTCAGGCCCGCCGCCCCGGTGGAGGGGTCCATCGCCTACACCCATCTCTGGACCGAGGTCACGGATGCGGGGTTCGATTCGGGCGAGGCGGCGACCTTCGTCGAGGGCGAGCGGCTGCTGCGGCGCCCCGACGACGCGGTCACCGTCCGCGCCGACGCCGCGGTGACCGAGCGGGTGCACCTGGGGGCCACGATGCAGTGGGTGGGGACTCGGGACGACATCCGCTTCGCCCCGTTTCCGGAGCCGAGCCAGCGGGTGACGCTGCCGAGCTACACCACGCTGGACCTGAGCGCGACCGCCACCATCCTCCGCAGCACGCCCGGCAGGCCCGGGCTCGACCTGACCGCGCGAGTGGAGAATCTGTTCGACGAGGAGTACCAGCAGGCCGTCAACTACCCGGCGCGGGGACGCGGCCTGTTCGTGGGGGCGGCCGCACACGTGCCCTGAGCTGTCAGAGGGCGGCTTCGGCGGCCTCGATCCGCAACGCCTCCATCAGGTCGTGCTGCTCGGCAGAGCGTCGCTCCAGCCGGGCGAAATCGAAGCCGGCCAGGGTCGGATACCTGCGCCCGACGACCCCGAGCGCGCGCCACAGCTTGAGCTTGCCCTGGATCCCCAGCGCGAGGGCCTCGAACAGCTCGAATCGGTCCAAGTCACGCTCGGCGCTCCCTCCGACCTTGAGCCGGCTCGCGTGCTGGGCCAGCCACGCGCCGGCCTTCTTGATCGGGCTTTCGGTGTAGCCGAGCCGCCGTATCACGCTGCGCAGCTCCTCCTGATCCTCTCGAATCGAGGCCAGGAGGTCGGCGAGCTGGGGCCCCAGCGCGGTGTCGCCGTGATCCTCCGCGGCGCGCTCCAGCATCTGGATCGCGCTCACCGATCCCGCCAGATGGTCGTTCAGGTAGGTCTCCAACCCGTCATCGGCCATGTCTCTTCCTCCTGCCGCTACCAGTCGGCCAGCCGCGCTCGAACCTCGCGCGCCGTGGCGGTCAGATCCCGCATGATGTCGGCGGCGCCCTGCTCCCGATCAGCGAGCCGGAGTCCCTGGCCTGCGAGCAGCGGCGCCCATTCGCCGTCCTCCGCGAGTGAGGCGCGGTACAACTCGGCGCCCAGCGCGCCCTGCCGCGGCCAGGGGAGCGGCGTCCCACCCTGATCGGCCATGCGCTGGAGGAACCGGTTGCGGATCGCCCGTGCCGGCCTTCCCGTGTAGGCGTCCGTCACCACGGTGGCGGTCTCGTCCGCCTCGAGCAGTCTCCGCCGGTATGCCGGTGTCGCCCCGCTCTCACGGGCCAGCAGAAATCGCGTGCCAAGCTGCGCCGCCTCGGCCCCCAGCGCGAGGGCGGCCATCACACCTCGGCCGTCCATGATCCCGCCCGCTGCGATGACCGGGAGCTTCACCGCGTCGACGACCTGAGGCACCAGGGCCATAGTGCCGATCAGGGGCCAGCGGTCGGGAGCGCCGGGCCGGAACGTGGAGCGGTGCCCGCCAGCCTCACTGCCCTGTGCGACCACGACATCGACCCCGCCCGCCTCCACTTCCAAAGCTTCCGCGACGGTGGTGACCGTTGCCATGACCAGGGCGCCCGCGCCATGCGCCTCCGACAGCCAGGATCCCGCCGGACCCATGACGACGCTCAGGATGCGGATCCCTTCGGCCAGCGCGATGGCCGCCGCCTCATCCGGTCCAACCCAAGTGGGCGACCCGGCAGGGTCGGGAGGAAGTCCATGCTCCACCCGCAGGCGGCGGAGCGGCTCCGGATTGCCCGGGCGGGACGCCTCTTCGGGCGAGATGATCGGAACCTGCAGGTTGAGGCCGAACGGCCGGGCGGTGAGCCTGCGGGTCGCCCGGATCAGATCGCGCAATCGATCCGCGGTGACCCGACCACCGGCCAGCATCCCGAGTCCGCCCGCCTCGGCCACCCCGGCCACCAGCTCGGGAGTAGTCCAGCCACCTGCCATGGGCGCCTGCACGATCGGCACCGTGAGACCCAGACGCCGGGCCAGCGGCGACGGCATCAGCCGAACACTCGCGGGCACGTCGCTGTAGCTTTCGCCGCCAACCAGCGGAAACTCGTCATGACCATCCTCCTCTGGGGAAATCCAATGGCCTCAGCTCCGCCTGACAAGAGTCCCCTGGGGTGGTCGCTGGTCGGCCCCGCGGCGCAAGTGCGCGATACCGGCCAGGTCGCGGTGCCCGAACCCAGCGCCCTCGCCGTGCAGTACTATCGCACCGGTGTGCCGCTGTGGGTGGCCGGTACTGTGCTCGACCTCGCCATCCCGGCCGTGCTGCTCTGGACCGGCTGGTCGGCCCGGATGCGCGCCGCCGCCGGGCGCATGGGTCGCTCGCGCTGGTACCCGACGGTCGCCCTCTTCGGCGTGCTCTACGTCCTGGTGATGGCGCTGGTCGAGCTGCCGTTCGGCTGGTACATCGGATTCGTGCGCCAGCACCAGTACGGGCTTTCCACCCAGACCGCCTCCCAGTTCCTCGGCGACGGGGCCAAGGCGGCGGGGGTCGGCTGCGTCGTCGTCGTGCTCACGCTCTGGATCCCCTACCTGCTGTTGCGTATGAGCCCGCGCCGGTGGTGGCTCTGGACCGGCGTCGCCACGATCCCGCTGGCCACGCTGGCGCTGGTGGTGGCGCCGATCTGGATCGATCCGCTGTTCGACCATTTCGGCCCCATGCGGGACCGGGCGCTCGAGTCTCGGATCATCGCGCTGGCCCACAGGGCCGGCATCGAAGGCGGCCGGGTGTTCGAGGTGGCCAAGAGCGAGGACACCCGGCAGGTCAACGCCTCCGTGTCCGGTCTCGGCGCCACGAAGCGGATCGTGCTGTGGGACACGCTGGTGGACCGGCTCACCCCGGACGAGGTGCTCTTCGTGATGGGGCACGAGATGGGACACTACGTTCTCGGCCATACCGCTCTGGTTATACTTGGGGCCACGCTCCTCGTCACCGGCTCGATGTACGCGGTCCAGCGGGTTGCCGGCGCGCTTCTGGCGCGCTGGAGCCGCCGGTTCGGATTCGAGCGCCTGGACGATCCGGCCTCGCTGCCGCTGCTGATCCTGGTGACCGGCGTGGTCTCGCTGGCCGTGACACCGATCGTGCTCGCCACCAGCCGGCACATGGAGCACGAGGCAGACCGGTTCGGGCTCGAGATCACCCGGGACAACCAGGCCGCCGCGCGCACGTTCGTGAAGCTGCAGCAGGAGAACCTGGGGGTGCCGCGCACCGGGGTGCTGGATCACCTCTGGCGCGACAGCCATCCCGACGTCGCCGATCGCATCGGCTTCGCCAACAGCTACCGCCCTTGGGCGACCGGCGGCGCCATCCGCTACGGCAACCGCTTCCACTGAGGCCATACGACGACCATTCGAGGAGAGTCGTTGCTCCCCGAGTATCCCCGACCCAGCGGAGCTCCGCTGCGCCGGCCGGCCGATCGCGGTCTGCTCGCCCTGCTGGTGCTGCAGGCCGGCGCCACCGCGGTGGTGCTGGCGGCCCTGCCCTACCAGTTGTTCCAGCTGGACCGGTACACCTTCATCAAGGAGCTCGTGCTCCTGGTCGCGGGCACGGCCGCCGCCCTCCTCTGCCTGGGCGGCGCGAAGCGCCTCAGCATCTTCCTGGTGGACGCGCTGCTGGCCGGGTACCTCGGGCTGTCGGTGATCTCCGCGCTCGCCGCGTCGAACGGGTGGCTGGCCGCCCGCGCCGTCGGCGTGAGCCTCGCGGGCGCTGCGCTCTTCTGGTCGGCCCGGGCGGTCGCCCGTGCCGGCCGCGCCGCACCGCTGCTCGCCGCCCTCGCCGCGGCCGTGGTGGTCGGGGCGGTGACCGGCCTGGTGCAGGCCTATGGCCTGATCGACAGCAGCCTGGCGAGCGTGGCCCGCGCTCCCGGCGGCACCTTCGGCAACCGGAACTTCATGGCCCACATGGTCGCCATAGGAATGCCGGTGCTGCTGCTGGTGAGCCTCGAGGCCAAGCGGCGGCGCGACTCCGTGTTCGGAACCATCGGCATCGTGCTCGCCTCCGCGGCGCTGGTGCTCTCGCGCAGCCGCGCCGCCTGGCTCGGGGCCGCCGCCTCCACCCTTTTCCTGGTCGTGGAAGGCCTCTGGGTCGGGCGGCTGTGGGAAGACCAGCAGCTTCGCCGGCGGGTGCTCCGGCTCGGGGGCCTTGCTGTGGCGGGCCTGCTGCTCGCGCTGGTGCTTCCCAACCGGCTCAACTGGCGATCGGATACGCCGTACTTCGACTCGCTGACGGACGTCGCCAACTACAAGGAGGGCAGCGGGCGCGGACGCCTGATCCAGTACGGCAACACGCTCGGGATGGCGGCCGACCACCCCCTGCTGGGCGTCGGTCCGGGCAATTGGCCGGTGCAGTACCCCCGCTACATGTCCCCGGGCGATCCCTCGTTCGATCCGAGCGACATCATTCCGACCAACCCCTGGCCCAGCAGCGACTGGGTAGCCACACTCGCCGAGCGGGGACTTCCCGCTTTCCTCTGCCTGGTGCTGGTCGGCCTCGCCGTCGCGCTCGGTGCGTGGGCCCGGGTCCGGCGGGGCACGCGCTACGTACCGACCCTGAGCGATCTGACGATCGTGGCCACCCTGATCGCCGTGGTCGTGGTCGGCGCGCTGGACGCGGTGCTGCTGCTCCCGGCGCCGACGCTCTTCGTCTGGACCACGATCGGCGCGCTCGCTTCCACCGCCCGGCCGGTGCGGGAGGTCGCGCTCTCGACCGGCCGCCGCCGGGCATTCCAGGCCATGGTGGCGGTCGTGGGCGGATTGCTGATCCTCCGCAGCATGACCCAGGTCGTGGCCATGGGCCTGTCGGATGGCGGGACCCGCCGCCAGATGGAGCTCGCGTCCACGATCGATCCCGGCAGCTATCGCATTCACATGGTGCTGGCCCAGCAGTACCGCGCCGCCCGCCGCTGCGACCTGGCGCTGCCCCACGCCGAGCGCGCACGCGAGCTGTTCCCCAACCACCCGGCGCCCAAGGCGCTGCTGAAGGCGTGCACCGCACGAGGTCGACCACGCCGCTGAGCTCCCTGCCCTGTGTTGCCGATCACGGTCGCCGTGTCCCCGGCGCGACATATAGCATGAGACCCTTGCCTCGGAGGTATCTCATGCGCGCTTTGACCGTCATGCTCGGCGGTGCTGCCTTACTCATCGCCTGCGGCGGCCATCGCCCGGTGGAGATCGACCCGCAGGCGCAGGCGGCCGGCGCTCGGTGGAACGCGACCCTGGCCACGCCGGCCGCGCTGAGCGGGGCCATGAACGTGCGTGGAAGGGGATGGTGGGGGCCCGAGCAAGGCAATCCGAGCCGGAGCCGGGCGCAGGTGGACATCTCCAACGCGGTACCCAAGGGGCAGCATCCCTGGCATGTGCACCAGGGGCAGTGCGGCTCGAACGGGCCCATCGTGGGGCCCGCGGAGTCCTATCGGCCGCTCGAGGTGGATGGCGACGGGAAGGCCACCGCGACCGCCGACCTGCCCGTGGCGATGGCCACATCGGGACAGTACTACATCAACGTCCACGCCTCCGCGAGCAACATGGGGACGATCATCGCCTGCGGAAACCTGGCGCCGCCGATCACCGGCGCGGCGCCGTGACGCCTTAGAGGTCGTGGGCCTTCGGGTCCACGCCCTCCCGGATCAGGCCGGCCACCCACTCGGCCTCCCGCTTGTCCCGTATGCCTCGGCCAGCCACCAGCTTCTTGCCATCCCGTCGTACCAGAACGACGTCGTAGTACGGCGTTCCTCCGGCCTGCATTCCGATCCGGGTCACGACTTCGGCCACTTCCGGCGACGGCACCCGCCGCTCCCGCCCAGGCGTGAGCAGCCCGCTGGCGACGAGCACCGCGCCGTCGCCGGCGGTCACCCGGGCGACGCCGAGCCAGAGATCGAGGACGGCCCGGATCAGGAGAGCCGCGAACAAGCCGAAGACGAGGGGAAAGATCACCGGCGCGCCGAGCAGGACCATCGCCGCCACCGCGCCCAGCCAGAGCGCCAGGAAGAGGGTGAGGTCCAAGGCCGCGCCGCGGTTTCGGGCCGCGGGAAAGACGATCTCGGTGCCGCGTCGATTCCGGGTCACCTGGATCCGGCATTCGGGTCCCGGCTCGAAATGCGCGGCCTGGTCGGCGATGGCCTGGGCGGCGGCGGTCTCCACGTCGGTGCGCGGCCGATCGCTCTCCGCCGTGCGGAAGACCGGCACCTCGAAGGCCGAGGCGTAGTCCACCCCGGGCACCTCGGCCGAGACTTCGAGCCGCCAGAGAACGGTGTCGCGGGAGTTGCGGTCGTCGCAGGGAAGGGCGTCCGGCGGAATCGGGAAGCGGACCGGCAGCATGGTCGCCATCCCCCGGGCGGTGCGCGAGGGCCGACCGTCGACCCGCTGCTCTTCCTGCCACAGAACCCGCTCGCTGGTCGAGCGGCCGTCGCCCGAGCCGGTGGTGACCCGCCTGATGCAGCTGAGCGCGACCCGGAACCCGCCGGCCGGCATGAGCGTGAGCGGCGCCAGCACCGTGCCCGCCAGTGAGCGGCCGATCGCCGCGGGGCAGGTCTCCAGCTCGAGGCGGCTCACCCCGAAGCGCCGGAGCCTGACGCTGATCCGCGCGGCCCAGACCAGCAGCCCCACGCCGGCCACCGGAAAGAGCAGCGCCACCAGTCCGCCACGGTTTCCCTGCTCCACCGCCGCGCGCACCCCGAAATAGCCGGCCGGCAGGCTGACCAGGTTCCAGAATCCCGCAAAGACCCAGGCGAATCGCGCAGCGGTGCGGTTGCTGTCCTCGATTCGACCGGCGGCCCAGTCCGCCCGCCAGAGCCAGGGCTCGTCGGGATGTCGCGCCCGCGCGGCCTCCGCCTCGGCGAGCCGGCGCCGTCCCCGCGCGAGCGCGACGAGGCCGCCGATACCCACGCCGCCGAAGGTGATCGCGAAGAGGGCGAAGAATGCCGCCTGGCCCCACTCGCCTTGTGCGGCCATGCGGACCGTCTGCACCGCCGCGAACACCCCGACTCCGGCGAACGGGAGCAGGAAGAGCGTGATGCAGCCGACCGCGGTGTTCATTGCGCCTCGCCGGTCGCGACGGGCACGTCCGTTCGCCGACCCCACTCGCTCCACGACCCGTCGTAGAGCGCGGTGCCTCGCGCTCCCAGAAGGTGCAGCGCGAAGAGCACGGCGCAGGCGCTGGTTCCCGAGCCGCAGGTCGCCACGACCGGGCGACCCGGATCCACTCCCGCGTCCTCGAGCCTGCGCCTCAGCTCGTCCGGCGGCAGCAGAAGCCCGTGCTCATCCACCAGCGACGTCGAAGGCACGCTCCGGCTTCCGGGAATGTGTCCACCTCGGAGCCCCGGACGTGGCTCCGGATCTCGGCCGGCGAATCGCCCGGCGGGCCGAGCATCCACGATCTGCTCCGCGCCGCTCCGGCTGGCCTCCTGGACTTGGTCCAGGGTGCGCACCTGCTCGGAGCGGAACCGCGCGCGGAAGCGGGCTGGCGGGAGCGCGACCCGTCCGGGCTCGAGCGGCCGCCCCTCGTCCTGCCAGCGCCGCATCCCGCCGTCGAGCACGGCAACGCGATCGTGGCCGAAGACGTGGAACATCCACCACGCGCGCGCCGCGCTCAGGTTGGATCCCGAGCCGTCGTAGACCACGACGTCGTCCTCGTCGCCGACGCCGATGGCGCCCATGCGCTCGGCGAATGCATCGGCCGCCGGCAGCATGTGCGGCAGGTCGGTGGACGGATCACTGTTCGCGTCCAGATCGAAGAAGAGCGCGCCGGGAATGTGGCCCGCTACGTATTCGGCCACGGGATCGCGCCCCGCGGCCGGCAGATACCACGAGGTGTCCAGCACCCGGAGCCGCGGGTGGCCCAGCCTCTCACCCAGCCAGGCGGTGGACACCAGCGCCGGGAGCGGCTCGTTCACGGAGTCAGCAGCACTTTGCCGGTGGTGCGGCGGGCCTCGAGCTCGCGATGGGCATCCGCCGCCTCGGCCAGCGGAAACTCCCGGCCGATCCGTACGTCCAGCGTGCCATCCGCCACCCACCGCAGCACCTCGCCCGCGCGCGCCAGCAGCTCGGCGCGCGTGGCGGTGTAGTGGGCCAGCGTGGGCCGGGTGAGAAAGAGGGAGCCCTTGGCGTTGAGGAGCTGGGGATCGAACGGCTCGACCGGCCCGCTCGACTGGCCGTACAGCACCAGCATGCCCCGGCGGGCCAGGCAGTCGAGGCTCCGCATGAACGTGGTCCGTCCCACCGAATCGTAGACCACCTGCACGCCCGAGCCTCCGCTGAGCCGGCGGACTTCCGCCAGAAAATCGGTCTTGGTGTAGAGAATGACCTCATGCGCGCCGGCCTGACGGGCCAGCGCCGCCTTTTCCTCGGTGGACACCGTGCCGATCACCCGGGCGCCGATGCGACTGGCGATCTGGCAGAGCAGGAGGCCCACCCCGCCCGCCGCCGCGTGGACCAGGCAGGTATCGCCGGGCGCGAGCCGGTAGGTGGCGTAGACCAGGTAGTGCGCGGTCATCCCTTGCAGGAGAACGGCGGCGGCCTGCCGCGGAGACACCCGGTCGGGCAGCGGGACCAGCCGGTCCGCCGCCGCCAGCGCGAACTCGGCGTACGCCCCGCGGAAGGCGTCGCAGACCACCTGGTCACCGGGGCGGCAGGACGTGACTCCTGATCCAACGCGCTCTACGGTGCCGGCCGCCTCACGGCCGAGCGTGAGCGGCAGCGGCCCCGGGTAGAGCCCCGTGCGATGATACACGTCGGTGTAGTTGACACCGCTGGCTTCGACCCTGATCAGCGCATCGCCCGGGCCCGGCTCGGGGACCGGGACATCTTCCACCCGGAGCACTTCGGGGCCGCCGAACTGATGGACGCGAATCGCCTGCACCCGAAGGGCTCCTGATGAAGACACCCGTAATGTGCCAGCAAAGCGGGGCCGCGCGCCACGCCGCGATCAGACGGCGATCAGGCGCCGCTCCGGGCCGGCGTAGGCAGGATCGGCCACCCGCCGACGCTCGGTCATCGCGATCGGTGCGCTGCTGTCCAGTCTCTGGTGGTGCCCCAGCCGGTAGCCCGCTTCCCCGGCGGGGCCCAGATCGACTTCGTGCCGCTGCATGATCGCGAGTGCCTCACCGGTGCGGGACTCGGCATCGACGGTGACCAGCGCGCCGCCGGACTGCAGGCCGAGATCGAAGTGCCGCGCGGCATCCTCGGGCACCCCGACGGCCATGAGTGCGCCGATGACACCGCCGGTCGCGGCCCCGACGCCCGCGGCCGCGATCGCCGACGCGAGCACGCCGCCGACCACGACTGCCCCGAGACCCGGCACCAGAAGCGAGCCCAGCAACCCGATCACGCCGCCGATGACACCGCCGCCCACCACGCCCTTGACCGCGCCTTCCGCGGCGGCGGAATTCGCTTCGTCGGTGGACTCGGCGTTGGAGTGCTGCATCGCGAGCCCGATCTGATCGTCGTGGAAACCGGAAGTTTGGAGGTCCCGAATCGCCTCCTCAGCATGGCGGCGGTCGTGGAAGAGCCCGACGACGGTTCGGCCGGTTCGATCGACTTCGGTCATGACGCGCTCCGGGAAGTTGGAACCTTCGATCAGCTTAGGTCCGTCGGGTCGCGCCGGGCGTGACGACCCTCACACCGGAGCGGACCTGACGGCCGGCTGGTGTGGCGCGGTGGTGAGCCGGAGGGAAGCGTCGTCGGCCGAGGCTAGGCGGCGCGGACGGCCTCCACCACGTCATCGGCCGGACTGCGGCCGCGCCGGGTGTAGCAGTCGAAGAAGGCGCGCGCCTGCTCCAAGTCTGCGGGATGGAAGTAGCCGGGCCCGAGGTCGGCGCAGCCGCGGAGCGCGATGTCCACCAGATCCCTGGCGACGCTCCCGATGCGCGGCTCGCCGAGGCCCAGTCGGCCCGCCCGCTCGAGCAGGCCCACGTCCGGCGGCCCGAGCAGCTCGGCCGACGCGCGGAGAGCGGCCGGGTCGTAGGTGATCCCTACGGCGAGGGCGAGCGGGGCCGCGTACCAGCGCGGGGGCACCGCATCCGAGGAGCGGAGCTCGAAGTGGCCCCGCGGCCGCACCTCGGGAAACAGCGTACTCAGGTGCTCCGACCATTCTTCCGCGCTGGGCTCGGCGCGCCGGAGCCAGTCGCCGAAGCTCAGGTACTCCCCTCCGATCGTCGGGAACAGCATCGCGGGGGCGCGCAGCGCGAAATCCAGGTAGGCGCCCACCGGATCGTCCTCGTCCCACGGCAACCCCGTACGCGCCGGATCGATCGCCCGCCAGACGGCGGCCCGGGTGCTCCGGTGACCGGTGAGCTCACCCTCGTAGAGCGGTGAGTTGGCGAAGATCGCGGTCACGAACGGAGCCGCCGCGTTGAGCACCCGCCACCTGAGCCAGGGCTCGTCGTCGAGGTCCACCCCCATCTGGAACGCGGCGGTCTGCCGCATCATCCGGCCCCCGTGCGGACTCACGCTGGCGAGGTACTCGGCCATCCGATCGTAGCGCCGGTTGTGGAGCAGGAGCGGCGCGCGCTCCAGCGGATTGGCCGGGTCGAGCCCGACGGCGAGAAGATCGATGCCCTCGTTGGAGGCGGCCGCGCGGAGTGGCGGGATGGTGCGGCGCAGCAGGTCCAGCAGGAGGCTCGGCGACGGGCATGGCTGGGAGCTGTACTCGAGCTGGCCCCCCGGCTCGAAGGTCAGCGTGCCGCCCGCCGGCAGCGCGAAACAGGGCGTGTCCTTCGCCGTCCGGGTCTCGCACCAGCCGTTGCGGCCGGCGTAGCGTCGCAGAAACGGCAGCGTCGCGCCCGGGCCGCCATCGATCGCGGCGCGTCGCCCCGTCGCCGCGTCGATCGGGATGAGCTCCACCTCGGCGCCGACGCGCCGCGGAGTGAGTGACGCGCTCGCGGGCGCGGCGAAGACACGCTCGGCCAGGTCGGCCGAGAGCGCCCGCACGACACCGGCGCGGCTCACGCCGGAGCCCCGACCACCAGGGCGAACAGCCGGTCGGCGTCGCTCCGCCAGGCTTCGATCCGGAGTCCGGCCGCCCGGAACAGATCGGCGACGCTGGCCTTATCGTACTTGGCACTGATCTCGGTGCGGAGGGTCTCGCCCTGGGCGAACTCCACGACCCCGATGCCCGGGATGGTGACACGCTGCGGCATCCGGGCGACCAGGTGCATCTCGATCCAGTGCGCGGTGCGGTCGTAGAAGGCCCGGTGCCCGAAGGCCGTGGGCTCGAAGTCCGCGCCCATCTCGTCGTTCAACACCCGGAGCATGTTGCGGTTGAACTCCGCGGTAACGCCCTGCGAGTCGTTGTAAGCCGCCTCGATCCGGCCGACGTCCTTCCGCAGGTCCACCCCCAGCAGCAAGCGGTCGTCGGCCGCCATCGCGGTCCGGACCCGGGCCAGCAGCCGGATCGCCGCGGAGGGGTAGAAGTTCCCGATGGTGCCGCCGATGAACGCGATCAACGCCGGGCCGGGCACGCGCCGTGGCAGCCGCAGCTCATCGGCGATGTCGGCGACGAGCGGGTCGACCAGCAGGCGAGGGTACTCCCGCCGGAGGCTGGCGGCGGTCTGCGCCAGGAAGCTGGCGCTCACGTCGATCGGCACGTACAGCTCCGCGGTGCCGGCCGCGCGCATCGCGTTCAGGATGATCCGGCTCTTCTCGGCGTTGCCCGCGCCCAGCTCGACCAGCGTGCGGGTGCCCAGCCGCGCGATCAGCTCCGGCATCCATGCTTCCAGGAGGGCGCGCTCGGTCCGGGTCTGGTAATACTCCGGCAGCCGGGTGATCGCCTCGAACAGCTCCGAGCCCCGCTGGTCGTAGAAGAACTTGGGCGGGAGCTCCTTCTGCGGGCGGGCGAGCCCCTCCGCGACCTCCGCCATCATGCGCGGGTCGGCGTGCTGCGGCTGGGGCCGAGTGGCGGTACGGCCGTAGCGCATCGGACTCGGCCTAATCATCGCGCGCGCACCGGAAGCCGCTGAAGATCTGGCGGCGGACGGGGAAGTCCCAGTTGCGGAAGGTGCTGCGGATCGCGCCTGGCCGGGTAGCCCAGGATCCGCCGCGCAGCACCTTGTATTCGGTGCCGAAGAAGACCTCGGAGTACTCGGGATACGGGAACGCCGTGAAGCCGGGCCAGGGTCGAAAGTCGCTCGCCGTCCACTCCCACACATCGCCGATCATTCCGGCGCAGCCGAGCGGCGAGACGTTCCGCGGATACGCGCCCAGCGGCGCCGTGCCGAACCCGAGCTGATCCAGGTTGGCGAGGTGGCGTCCGGCCGGCTCTTCGCCCCAGGGGTAGGTCCGGGCCGCTCCGGTGGCCGGATCCCACGTGGCGGCGACCTCCCACTCGATCTCGGTGGGGAGCCGCTTGCCGGCGAACCGCGCGAACGCCTCCGCCTCGTACCAGCAGACGTGACACACGGGATGGCTCGGGTCCACCGGGCCCACCCGGTCCATGCTCCGGGTCATCCAGCGGTCGCCCTCGAGGAACCAGTACTTGGGCGCGCTCGCGCGGGAGTCCTGCAGCCAGGCCCAGCCGGCGTCGGACCAGTACTCCCGGGTATCGTACCCACCCGCGCCGATGAAGATCAGGAAGTCACCGTTGCTCACCGGATCCACGTCCATTCGGAACGGCCGCACTTCGATGCGGTGGCGCGGACGCTCGTTGTCGTAGGCCGAGGCGCGGTCGTCGGTGCCCACGGTCACGGGGCCGCCCGGAAAGCGCACCATGGCGCCGCGCACGCGGGCGGCCGAGGCAGCGCCGGGAAGCGCGAACCCGGCGTACGGCGCGTACGGCCGTCCGAGCTTGAGCTGCATCGTCTGCAGCATGGTCTCGTTGTGCTGATACTCGTGCTGCAGCACCATGTCGTACACGTACCCGTCGCGCAGGAGCGGGACCGCGTCGTCGAGCTCCTGGGTGGCGAGTCGAGCGAGTACCCGTCCCCGGATCTCCTCCATGATGGCCCGGCACTCGGCCAGGCCAGGCAGCGGGAGCGCGCCACGCCTGGCGCGAGGATGCTCGAAGGGATTGAACATCCCGGGCATCTCGACGAACTCGATCGGGCCCTCGAGGTTGCGGGTGAGCCAGAGCTCCTCGAAGTGGGCGATGTGACCCAGGTCCCAGAGGATCGGGCTCATGAGCACGTCGTGCTGCATCCGGAGCTCGTCGTCGGTGAGCGGCGCGATCAGGTGAAAGGTCCGCGAACGGGCCTCGGTCAGCCGCTCGGCGATCACGTCCCGGTCGACCCGACCCGGGGCCAGGATAGAGCTCATACCCCCTCGAGATTGGCAAAAAGGTTGTTCAGCGACTCGGCGAGCGTTGGGTGCGCGAAGACCGCGTCTCTGAGGCTATCATACGGCAGATTGCCCATCATGGCGAGTTGCAGCATCGCCATGATCTCTCCCCCTTCGATACCCAAGATGGCGGCCCCCAGCAACTTGCCGCTGTGAGGTTCGACCAGCACCTTCATGACCCCGCGGGATTCGTCCATCTCCAGCGCTCGAGCCACGTGGGTCATCGGCAAGCGGGCAACCCGGTACTCGCGTCCCTGCGCTCGGGCTTCCCGCTCGCTCAGGCCGACGCGCCCGAGCTGTGGGTCGATGAACACCGTATAGGGAACCTGCCGGTCGGCGGTGGTTGCGTCTCCGCCCTGTAGCAGATTGCTGCGGATGACTCGGAAGTCGTCGTAGGAGATGTGGGTAAAGGCCGGCCCGCCGTGCACATCGCCCAGCGCCCAGACGCCGGGGGCGGAGGTCTCCAGCCGCTGGTTCACCACGATGAACCCCCTCGCGTCGGTGTCGATGCCCCCGGCCGCCGGATCGAGGCGATCGGTATTGGGAACCCGCCCCACCGCGAGCAGGACCCGCGAGCCCTCGAGGGCGACCTCGCCCGATGAGGTGCCCACGACCAGCCGTACGCCCCCGCCGGGAAGCGGCTCGGCACAACGGGGCCGGGCGTTCAGGACCACCTCGATCCCATCCTCCCGGAGTACCGCCGTCACCGCCTCGGCGATGTCGTCATCCTCCAGCGGCAAGAGCTGGCCGCCACGCTGCACGATGGTGACGCGGCTGCCGAACCGGCGGAACATCTGGGCGAACTCGAGCCCGATGTAGCCGCCGCCCACTACCAGCAGGTGCTCCGGCACCGTGTCCAGCTCCATGATCGAGGTCGAGTCGAGCGGCCCGACCTGGTCTATCCCCGCAATGTCCGGCGCGGCGGGACGGCAGCCAACGTTGACGAAAAGCTGGCTGGCGGTGAGGGTCCGGCCGTCTACCGCGACGGTGCGTGGACCGACGAAACGTGCCTCTCCCGCCACGAGGTCCAGTCCCGACGTCTTCTTCAGCCGGCGCTCGTTGCCCTCGCGGAAGCTCTTGACGATGGCTCGCTTGCGCTCACGCACCCGGCCGAGATCGATCCGCACCGCCGCGGTCTCCACGCCGTATTCCGCAGCTCGCCGGGCGAGGTAGGCCACTCGGCCGCTCGCCACCATGGTCTTGGTCGGGGTGCACCCTTCGTTGATGCAGGTGCCGCCCACGTGCTCGCGCTCGATCAAGGCCGTGCGCCGACCTGCCTGGGCGAGGGCCATCGACAGCGGACCGCCGGCCTGACCGGAGCCGACGACGATGGCATCGTACTGCTCGGGTAGGGTCACAGGGCACTCGTGATTGGGGGAAGCGGACGGAACTGGAGGGAAGAACGCGGTACCGGGCTCGGCGGTTCCAACCCGACACCCAGCATACCGCGCCCGGAGTCGGAACGAGGAGAGCCGGCGACGGGTGGTCCCGGCGGGATCAGTCGTCGGCGGGCGGACGGTGCAGGGCCAGCTCCAGCGCGTCACAGAGCGCGAGCCAGCTCGCTTCGATGATGTTTTCGGAGCATCCGACCGTGCTCCAGCGTTCCGCGCCCCGGGCAGTCTCGATGATGACCCGCGGGCGGGCCGCGGTGCCCAGATGCTCGTCCACGATGCGCACCTTGTAGTCTACCAGGTGCGCCGCATCGAGTCCGGGAAAATGAGGCAGCAACGCCTTCCGCACCGCCCGATCGAGCGCACTGACCGGGCCGTCCCCCTCGGCCGCGGTATGCATGACCGCGTCGCCCACTCGCAGCTTCACCGTGGCCTGCGCCCGGGTACCCGCCCCGCCGCGCTTCTCCACGATCACCGTGAAGTCGTCCAGTACGAAAGGCGCCCGGTACCCGGGAGCCATCCGCCGCAGCAGCATCTCGAACGACCCTTCCGCGGCCTCGAACTGGAATCCCTGGTGCTCCAGCTCCTTGATCCGCTGGAGCACCGCGGTCTCGACCCCCGTGACCGCGAGCCCCAGCTCGTGGGCCCGGAGCCGCACGTTCCGCCGCCCGGCGACCTCGCTCACGACCACGCGAGTCACGTTACCCACCTCGTCGGGGTCCACGTGGCGATAGCTCTCGGGCACCTTGGCGATCGCGGCGACATGGATGCCGCCCTTGTGGGCGAACGCGCTCCGGCCGACATACGGGGCGTGAGGGTCGGGGTGCTGATTGGCCACCGCGGCCACGTAATGGGAGACCTCGGTGAGTCGGCGCAGCGAATCCGGCGACAGGACCGGGATGCCCAGCTTGAGCTGCAGCGTGGCCACGACCGGCACCAGGTCTACGTTGCCGCAGCGCTCACCGTAGCCGTTGATGGTCCCCTGCACCTGGCCGCAGCCGGCCCGCACGGCGGCGAGCGCGTTGGCCACGGCCAAGCCGGCATCGTTGTGAGGATGGATGCCCAGCGCGACGCCGAGCTCGGCGCGGAGATCGGCGACCCGGGCCGCCACCACGTCGGGCAGCTCGCCACCGTTGGTATCGCAGAGCACGATCCGGTCGGCCCCGGACTCGGCGGCCGCCACGATCGTCTCCAGGGCGTAGCCCGCATCGAGGCGCCAGCCGTCGAAGAAGTGCTCGGCATCGTAGATCACCTCACGGCCGAGCTGCTTGAACCAGGCCACGCTCTCGCTCACCATGCGGAGGTTTTCCGCCCGCGTCGTCTCCAGCACCCGGTCCACGTGCAGGGTGGATGTCTTCCCGACCAGGGTCACCACCGGCGTCCCGGCCTCCTCCAGCGCGCGGATGCCCGGGTCGTCCTCACAGCTCACCCCCGCCCTTCGGGTGCTGCCGAACGCCGCGATGCGCGCGGTCCCGAGGGGCAGCTCCCGCACTCGGCGGAAATACTCCGCATCCTTGGGGTTGGAGCCGGGCCAGCCGCCTTCGATCAGGTGGACGCCGAGGCGGTCGAGCGCCCGGGTGATCTTGAGCTTGTCGTCCACCGACAGCGACAGGCCCTCGCGCTGGGTGCCGTCGCGCAGGGTGGTGTCGTACAGCTGAAGAAGTGTTGCCGTTGCCATCGGGGGCTCCGCAAAACGAGCGCGGCCTCTCGGGAGAGAGGCCGCGTTTCGCTGCTGGCTGGGTGGTCCGCTACCCGCGTGCGCGCGCGCCGTCTCCCGAAGGGAGGCGGAGGGTAATGGTGGCGAGGCAGTTCGGACGGTGATTCATGGCCTTGAATATCTATACAGGCCGGCAGGGCGGCCCGTCAAGGGCATGTGGGCTCATGCGAGCGGCCGGTCGATCGCCGCGCTCTGGGCGGAGAAGAACCTGGGTCCGTCCTCGGTGATGTAGAGGCAGTCCTCCAGCCGGACGCCGAACTCACCGTAGATCGCGATGGTCGGCTCGTCGCTGAAGCACATGCCCGGCGCCAGCTTCGTGGTGTTGCCCTTGACGATGTAGGTCCACTCGTGGCCGTCCATCCCGATTCCATGCCCGGTCCGGTGCGGGAGCCCGGGCACGCGATAGCCCGGCCCGAAGCCGGCATCGGTGATCACCCGGCGCGCCGCCGCGTCCACCGACTCGCAGGTGGCGCCCACCTGCGCCGCGGCGAAGGCCGCGTCCTGGGCCTTGCGCTCGAGGTGCCACACCTCGGTCTGCCGCGCGGTGGGGGCGCCGAAGACGGTGGTGCGGGTGATGTCGGACTGGTAATCGTGCAAGGCGCAGCCGGCGTCGAGCAGGACGATGTCGCCCTGGCGGAGCCGCTGCGGCTGCACGCTCCCGTGGGGAAACGCGGACGACTTGCCGAATCCGACCAGCGCCCAGGGGTCGTCGCCGCCGGTGCGCCGCAGCGCGGCCATCATGTTTCCCGACAGGTCGTACTGCGTCATCCCCTCGTGCAGGGTGGCGAACGCGGCCTTGAACGCCGCGATGGTCATGTCGCTCGCCCGCTGCATCAGGGCCAGCTCGGCGGCCGACTTGAGCATCCGACAGCCCGCGGTCACCGGCGTGGCGCTCACCAGCTGGGTCGTGGCGGCGTCCCGCCTGAGGCCGTCCACCAGGAAGAAGCGCACCTGCTCTTCCAGGCCGAGCTTGCCGCCGGCGAGGCCGCGGTCCCGCAACAGGCCGGCGATCCGGGCGAAGGGACTCTCGTCCTCCTCCCAGGTCCGCACGTCGTGGCCGAACCGGATCAGCTCCCGGGCCCGCGCCTCCTCGAAGGCGGGGCAGATCCATCCCGGCTCACCCCGCGCCGGGAGCACCAGGGCGAAGGTGCGCTCGGACAGCGACCAGCCCACGCCGCTGAAGTAACGCATGCTGGTGCCGGGCTCCAGGAGGATCGCGCCGAGGCCCTGCTCGGTCATGAGCCGCTGCGCCTTGGCGATCCGGGTGCGCCGCTCGTCGTCGGTAATGGGCTGGGCGCCCGCGGTCATCGGCTCCAGCCGCTTGACCGGATCGGGCAGGTTGCAGGGATCGGTCTCGCCCCCCAGGAGGGCGCCCGGCTGGAGTGCCGCCGCCCCGGCCAGGCCGGTGAGGGCGGCGGTGAATCGGCGTCGGCTGATGCTCATGGCAGCGGAAGGTAACTCGGGTAGCTGGGAACAGGCATTCGGAACCCCGGCCGGGGCGGCTAGGTTGGGTACTGAAGGCTAGCCTCGGAGGCCGCCTCTACGCACTTTACCGGAACGCTCGTTTCCCCCGACCCCCTGACCGATGCCGACCCTCGATACCCTCATCCCCCGATTCAAGGCCGCCGACCGCAGCACCCGTCTGGAGACGCTGCTCGACTACTCCCGCAAGCTCCCGCCGCTCCCCGAGCGGCTGGAAACGGAGAAGGAGCGGGGGGAGCATCGGGTCCACGAATGCCAGACGCCGGTCTTTCTCTGGGTCGAGCTGGTGGACGGCAAGGTCCACATCCATGCCGACGTGCCCCGGGAGTCCCCCACGGTCCGCGGGTTCATCTCGCTCCTGGCCCGGACGCTCGAGGGCGCCACGCCCGAGGACGTCGCCCGACTCCCCGACGACCTGCTCGACCAGCTCGGCCTCAGCGAGACGCTCGGCATGACCCGCACCCAGGGACTCACCGCGATTCTGCAGCGGATCAAGCGCTCGGTGGCCGCCCGCTGATGCTGGGCGTGCTCGAGCTCTCGGGACGCGGCGCCGGGTTCCTGCGGCGCCGGGAGGCGGGATATCTGCCGGCCAACGGCGATGTGCACGTCGGGGAGCGGCCGCTCCGGCAGCACGGTCTCCGCGCCGGCGATGAGATCGACGGCCAGACCCGACCGGGGGGAAAGGGGCGGGGCCCCTCGCTGGAGAAGGTGTCCACCATCCTCGGCCGGCCGCCGCAGGAGCTCAAGCAGCGCCCCGAGTTTTCCCGCCTCACCGCCATCCACCCCAACGAGCAGCTCCGGCTCGACACCCGGCTGGTCCGCCAGGGGCAGGCGGATCCGACCAACCGGGTGATCGACCTGGTCACCCCGCTCGGCAAGGGCCAGCGGGCCCTGATCGTCGCCCCCGCCAAGGCGGGAAAGACGATGGTGCTGCAGGCCATCGCCCAGGGCATTGCGGCCAACCATCCGCAGGCCACCCTCTTCATCCTGCTGGTGGACGAGCGGCCGGAGGAGGTCTTCGAGATGGAGGCCACCGGAGTGGGCGAGGTGGTGGCCTCGAGCTTCGACAATCCCGCCGCACAGCACGTCGCCGTTGCCGAGCTGACGCTGGAGCGGGCTCGCCGCCGGGTGGAGCTGGGCGAGGACGTCGTGATCATCGTGGATTCGCTCACCCGGCTCGCCCGGGCGTACAACACCGTCGAGAAAGGCACCGGGCGTACCCTCTCGGGGGGCCTGGACGCGCAGTCTCTCGAGCGGCCGAAGCGCTTTCTGGGGAGCGCGCGGAAGATCGACCCGAGCCAGGGAGGTGGCTCGCTCACGATCATCGCGACCGCCCTGGTGGACACCGGGAGCCGGATGGATCAGGTGATCTTCGAGGAGTTCAAGGGCACCGGCAACAGCGAGTTGGTGCTGAGCCGGGAGCTGGCGGAGCGCAGGGTCTTTCCGGCGATCGACCTGGTCGGCAGCTCGACCCGGCGGGAAGAGCTGCTGCTGGACCCCGCCTCGCTCGCGGCGTCCCGCGTGCTTCGTCAGCGGATCGCCGGCATGACGCCGATCAACGCGATGAACGACCTGCTGACCGATCTGCGGCGGCATCCGACCAGCGCGGAGCTGGTCCGGGCGCTCAACGGGGGCTAGTCATTGTCGATGGTGGTTGGGTATTGGCCGCAGATGAACGCGGAAGGACGCAGATTGCTCCGATGCCAGCTAGGCGCCGCAGACTGCGCCGAGGCCATCATTTCGCCATCAACAGCACACCGACCGCACTACCGCACTCGGGTTTCCATCAAGCCGGTACCGGGACCTCCCCACCCCGAAAAGCTGGCCACCGATGAACACAGATAAAACGCAGCGAGCTCAGATTGGTGTGCCGTTGACCACCACTCGCATGTCGTGAGGACACCGGCGCTCTTTCCGATCAGCGGAGCAATCTGCGTCCTTCTGCGTTCATCTGCGGCCTAAAAGCCCGTCAGGCCCGAGCCGCCGCCTGGTTGGCCCGCTCGAACTCCTTCATGAACGCCACCAGCGACTCGATCGCCGCCCGGGGACAGGCGTTGTAGATGCTGGCCCGCATGCCGCCCGCGTTGCGGTGTCCCTTGAGGCCGTCGAGTCCGCGCTTGGTCGCCTCGCTGATGAACTTGGCCTCCAGCTCCTCGGTCGGCGCCCGGAAGCAGACGTTCATCAGCGACCGGCTGTCCTTCTGCGCCGTACCCCGGAAAAAATCGCTCTGGTCGATGTAGTTGTAAAGCAGCCGGGCCTTGCTCTCGTTGTGCTCCGCCATCGCCTGGAGCCCGCCCTCCTGCTTGATCCACTTGAAGATCTGGCCCATCACGTAGATCCCGAAGGTGGGCGGGGTATTGTAGAGCGACTTCTCCGCCGACTGGGTGCGGTACTGCAGCATGGTGGGCAGCGTCCTGGCGCCGGCCTCGACCAGGTCCTTGCGGATGATCACCAGCACCACCCCCGACGGCCCCAGGTTCTTCTGGGCGCCGGCGTAGATCAGCCCGTACTTGCTCACGTCGATCGGCCGGCTGTACATGTCGCTCGAGGTGTCGGCCACGAGCGGCACGCCGGACGGCACCGCCGGCTCGCTGCGCCACTGGGTGCCGTAAATGGTGTTGTTGGTCGTGAGGTGCACGTACGCGGGCGAGGCCGAATACCTGATCTCCGACGCCGCCGGAATCCGGTCGAAGTTGGTGGTCTCGCCGCTGGCGGCCAGATGGACCTTGCCGCCCAGGATCTTGGCTTCCTTCACCGCCTTCTGCGCCCACACGCCGGTCAACAGGTAGTCGGCGGTGCGGTCCGGGGGGAGGAGATTCATGGGCACCATCGAGAACTGCAGCGAGGCGCCGCCCTGGAGGAAGAGCACGTCGTACGCGTCGGAGATGCCGGCGAGGTCGCGGCAGTCCTGCTCCGCCTCGTCCCGGACCTTGTCGAACACCTTGCCCCGGTGGCTGTGCTCCATGATCCCGATCCCGCTGCCCGCGGCATTCCAGATGGCCTCCTGCGCCTTGCGGAGGACGGGCTCGGGGAGCACGGCGGGGCCGGCGGAAAAGTTGAAGATGCGGTCGGTCGGCATGTCCGATGATCCTGATGGGGGTGACGCGCTCAGATCTCGCTCAATTCCACGCTAATGATATCCTGATTTCCACCGCGGATCCGGTCCAGGGCGCCGTTGGTCGGGACGCCGTCGAGATGGATCCGCGCCAGCGTCGCCTGGGCGCCGTGGTAGATGATGTTCTCCACCTCCTCGACGTTGATCTCGGCGCCCGCCAGCACCCCGAAGACGTGCGCCAGCACGCCCGGACGGTTCCGGTGGCGGATCGAGAGCACGTGCGTGGCGGTGCTCCGGGCCAGGCGGTTCACCACGTTGGGCACCTCGCCGGTATCGCGGAACGACTGGACGATCCGGATCACCTCGTGCGCGATCGCGACCTGGGCCTGGTCGGTGGACGCGCCCACGTGGTGAGTGCCGTAAACGCCCGGCTGCTGCACGATCGCGGGCGCGAACTCCCCGGTCGACCCCGCCGGCTCGCCCTGAAAGACGTCCAGGCCGGCCCGGATCTTCTTCTCCTCGATGGCCCGCGCCAGCGCCGCCTCGTCCACCACCGAGCCGCGCGAAGTGTTGATGAGGTACGCGCCCGGCTGCATCGCGGCCAGGAACTCGGCGTTGACCAGGTGCTTGGTATCGGCGTTGGCGGCCACGTTGATGGTGACCGCGTCCGCGTGGCGGGCGACCTCCAGCGGGGTCTGCGCGTAGATCAGGCCGAGCGCGTCGGCCTCCTCGTTCGTGAGGCTCCGCGACCAGGCGATCACCCGCATGCCGAAGGCCCGCGCCCGGCTCGCCACCTCGCGGCCGATCTGCCCGAGGCCCACGATCCCGAGGCGGCGCCCAGACAGTCCGCGCGCCTTGGAGTATTCGCCCTTGTTCCACTTCCCCTGCCGGAGCTCGGCGACCTGGTCGGGGATCCGCCGGTCGCACGCGAGCAGCAGCCCCATCACCAGCTCCGCCACGGCGATCGAGTTCTTGCCCGGACAGTTGCTGACGAAAATTCCCCGACTCGAGGCGGTGGCGACGTCGATCGTGTCGATGCCGGCGCCCGCCCGGATCACCAGGGTGAGCGCGGTCCCGGCGCTCAGGGCCTCGGCGCCGACCTTCTTGCTCCGCACGATGAGGATGTGCGGGTCGGTCTCCCGGATCACCGCCGCGAGTCCCTCGGCCTTCACGTCCGGCTGGGAGACCACGGTGCAGCCGAGCTCCTTGAGCCCGTCGATGCCGACCTTCTCGAATTTGTCGGCGATGAGAACCTTCATGCGCTCACTCCAGCTCGTGGACGAACAACCCGCTGCGCAGCTTGGGCTCGAACCAGGTGCTCTTGGGCGGCATCACCTGCCCCGCGTCGGACACCGCCATGAGCTGCTCCAGCGACGTGGGAAACAGCGCGAACGCGACGGCCATCTCGCCGGAGTCCACCCGTCGGGCCAGCTCCGCCGGTCCCCTGATCCCGCCGACGAAGTCGATCCGCTTGTCGGTGCGCGGGTCGCCGATGCCGAGGATCGGCCCCAGCACCCGCTCCTGGAGCAGGGACACGTCGAGCGACCCGATCGGATCGCTCCGGTCGACGCTGGCCGGGTCCAGCTCGAGCCGATACCACCGTCCGGCCAGGTAGACGCCGAACACGCCGGACCGGTCGGGCTCGGGGCTCGAGGTCGGCTGCAGCCGCCCGACACCGCGCAGCCGCTCCAGCACCGCGTCGGCGGTGAGGCCGTGGAGGTCGCGGACCACCCGGTTATACGGAAGGATGCGGAGCTGCTCCGACGGGAAGAGCACGGCCAGAAACCAGTTGTACTCCTCGTCGCCCCGATGGAGCGGGTTCTTGCCCCGCAGCTCCTTGCCGGCGCGCCAGGCGCTGGCGGAGCGATGGTGCCCGTCGGCCACGTAGCTGTGGGGCACCGGCTCGAACGCGCGCGCCAGGCCGGAGGGTGAGGCGACCCGCCACACGCTGTGCCGCACGCCGTCGGGCGCGGTGAAGTCGTAAAGCGGCGGCGTCCCCGTCTCCCGCGCCACCAGCGCGTCGATCTCGGGTCGCCGGCGATAGGTGAGGAACACCGGCTCCGCGTTCGCGTTGAGCGCGAGGACGTGGCGGGTGCGGTCGTCTTCCTTGTCGGGACGGGTCTTCTCGTGCTTGCGGATCAGGTCGCGCTCGTAGTCGTCCACGTGAACGCAGCCGACCACACCGATCTGCTCCCGACCGTCCATCGTCTGCCGATAGAGGTAGAGCGACGGCTCCTCGTCCCGGAGCAGGGTGCCCTCGAGGACGAACTGGTCCAGCGCCTCCCGCGCGCGGAGGTAGATCCGCGGGTCGTAGGCATCGACCTCCTGCGGAAGGTCGATATCCGACCGCCCCACGTGGAGGAAGCTGCGCGGGTTCCCCCGCGCCAACTCGGCCGCCTCGGCGCGATTGACCACGTCATAGGGCACCGCCGCGACCTGATCGGCGACCTCGGGCCGGGGGCGCAGTGCCCGGAAAGGGTGGAGACGCATGGGGGGACAATCCTAGGTGACAGGGGGGCGAGGGGGCAAGGTGGCCGGGCGCAGGGGCGCAGGGGCGCAGGGGCGC
>DATEIR010000167.1:0-2274 GCA_035278885.1 Gemmatimonadales bacterium
CATTATGAGTGCCGTGCTCTAACCAGCTGAGCTACCCTGCCAGAGGGGGCGGAACCTACTGTCGCGGCAGGAGAAACTCAAGCTACGGCGCGCTGTCGCCAGGCACGATGCGGAAGAGAAACTCCCCCCGCCGGATCATCCCGAACGACTCGCGGGCCACGCGCTCCTGGGTCCGCGGATCGTGTTGGATGGCCCGCGCGGCGCCCTGCAGCGAATCGACCAGGTGCTGGAGCCGGTCCACCTGGGCCCGCTCCTCCGCCTCCTCCCGCCGAAGCTGCAGCAGGTGGGTCGTTCCGTATTCTCCGCCCTGGATGGCGAAGTAGAGTGCGAACGCGAGGGCGGCCAGCGCCGCCCAGCGCGCCGGGGTCACAGGGGGTAGAGGTCCCGCCCGGGATAGTGCGCCAGGTCGCCCAGCTCCTCCGCGATCCGGAGCAGCTGGTTGTACTTGGCCGTGCGATCGGTGCGGCTGGCGCTCCCGGTCTTGATCTGCCCCGCCCCGGTCGCCACCGCCAGGTCGGCGATGAAGGTGTCCTCGGTCTCGCCCGAGCGGTGCGAGATGATGACCCCGTAGGCGCTGCCCTTGGCCAGCTCGATGCACTGGAGCGTCTCGGTCAGCGTCCCGATCTGGTTCACCTTGACCAGGACGGCGTTCCCCACGCCTTCCTCGATTCCGCGCCCCAGGCGATCGACGTTGGTGACGAAGAGATCGTCGCCCACGAGCTGCACCCGATCGTGCAGCCGCTCGGTGAGCAGCGCCCACCCCGCCCAGTCGTTCTCGGCCAGGCCGTCCTCGATGGACACGATGGGATAGCGATCCACCCAGCCGGCGTAGAGGTCCACCATCGCCTCCGCGCTGCGCCGGGTGCCGTCGCCCTTCTTGAAGACGTACTCACCGTCCTGGAATAGCTCCGACGCCGCCACGTCGAGCGCGATGGCGATGTCGCGCCCGGGCTCGTACCCGGCCGCCTGGACGGCCTGCATGACCACGTCGAGCGCGGCCTCGTTGGAGGGCAGCATCGGCGCGAAGCCGCCTTCGTCGCCCACCGCGGTGGAGAGGCCCATCTTGCCCAGCACCTTCTTGAGCGCGTGGAAGACCTCCACGCCCATCCGGAGGCCTTCCGGGAACGTCTCCGCCCCGATCGGCACGACCATGAACTCCTGCGCGTCCACGTTGTTGGACGCGTGCGCGCCGCCGTTGAGGATGTTCATCATCGGGACCGGCAGCACCCGCGCCATGGGGCCGCCGAGATAGCGATAGAGGGGCAGACCGCAATCCTGGGCGGCGGCGCGAGCCACCGCGAGCGACACGCTGAGGATGGCGTTGGCGCCGAGCTTGCCCTTGTTGGGGGTGCCGTCGGCGTCCATCATCTCCGCGTCCACCGCGATCTGATCCGCCGCGGGCATGCCCTCGAGGCGCGGCCCCAGCACCTCGTTCACGTTCCGCACCGCCTCCGCGACGCCCTTTCCCACGTAGCGCTTGGGATCGCCGTCGCGGAGCTCCACCGCCTCGTGCTCGCCGGTCGAGGCGCCGCTCGGCACCGCCGCGCGGCCGTTGGCACCGCTGGAGAGGACGACGTCGGTCTCGACCGTCGGGTTGCCCCGGCTGTCGAGAATCTCGCGGGCGTGGACTTCGATGATGGTGCTCATGGCGGCTCGGGTCGGGGGAACGGGCCGCAACCTAGCGGCGCCCTCAAATCAACGGAAGTGGTCGTAACCGGTGAGCGCGATGGCGCGGCTGGCGAGCGTCGGGTGCACGCCGCTCCCCCGCCGGACCGCGCCGATGCGTGTGAGCGCCAGCCCGGTGGCGCGCTCGAAGGCCAGTGCATCGTCGCGGCCGAACGCCACCGGGAGCGTCACCAGCAGCTCGTAGTCCTCTCCGCCCTCGGCGGCGAACTGCTGCACCGACACCCCGGCCCGGCGGGCCTCCGCCACCGTCGCGCCGGCCACCGGCACCTGCTCGAGCGCCAGATCGATCCGCACACCCGACGCGGCGGCCAGATGCCCGGCGTCCGCACCCAGCCCGTCGCTGAGGTCGATCATCGCACGGGCCCCATGCTCGGCCAACCAGCGCCCGGCGGCAATCCGGGGCTCCGGCCGGACGAAGGCCCGGCGGGCCTCGTCCGCCGGCGTCTCGCGCCGTCGCCAGGCCTCCAGTGCCGCGCGCGCACCGCCCAGTGCGCCGCTGACCCAGAGGCGGTCGCCGGCCCGCGCGCCCGACCGGGTGACGGGCACGGTGGCCCACCCCAGCACCGTCACGGTCACCGCCCAGGTCGG
>DATEIR010000168.1:0-42175 GCA_035278885.1 Gemmatimonadales bacterium
GGGACCGGCTGTAATAGTGGGCCTCCCCCGTGCTCAGGGTACGCGCGAGCGCGTCCCTATCGGCATAGGCCAGCATCAGGACGTCACCCGACCGGCGCTCCTGGGCCACCACCGGGACCAATCCGTCGGCCCCGAACCGGACCGCCGACCACCAGCTGTTCTCGGACACGCCGAGAAGCTATCGGTCCCTCCGGCGATTGTCAAAAGCCCTTGTGGCTCCTTATCTTGCTCCCGTTGCACCATCCCAGGACCTCCGCCTTCGGAGCCCACGTGTCCAGCCTGCGCGCCGCCGCTTTCTCCGCCCGTTGCCTGCTCCTTCTGCTCCCGCTGGCGGTGGCCTGCGGGGACGGCGGCACCAACCCGGGCGGGGGCCCCGTGGTCGACTGCGGCCAGACCGACCCCATCCACCTCTCCGTCGGCGAATTCGTCACCCGGGACCCCTCCGAAACGGCCTGCGTCCGGCTCCCCGCGGCAGGGTCCGGCGGGGCTGAATACCTGTACCTGGCCGTCTCCGCCGCACCGACCGAATCGAACGCCGGCACCTCGACGCCCTACCGTCTGGTCGGCTCGGGAGAGGACCAGCCCACCGCCGCGGTGCGCTCCCGGCCCCTGATGGACGCCGCGGCGCAGCCCACGGAGGTCCAGCGCTTCCACGCGCGCATGCGCGGGATGGAGCAGCGCCTGGCCCGCCAGCCGCACCCCGCTCGGGCCGCGGCGCCGGCCGGCCTCAGCCTCAAGGCGGCACCGAGCCTGGGAGACAAGCGTACCTTCTCGGTCCTCAAGTCGGCCGACTCTCCCGGCACCTCGGCCGGCGATTTCGTGAGCGTCACGGCCACCGTCAAGCACGTGGGCCAGAAGGTGGTCATCTACCTCGACGATTCCTCGCCGACGACGGGCGGGTACTCCCAGGGCGACATCGACGCGATCGGGAGCCTGTTCGACGACGAGCTCTACCCCATCGATACGACCGCGTTCGGGCGTGAGTCAGACGTGGACGGGGACGGCCAGGTGCTCGTCCTCCTGACCGATCAGGTGACCCGACTCGCCGGCTGCAACAACGGGCAGGTGGTCGTGGGCTTCTTCTTCGCGCTGGACCTGTTCGAGGGTGAGGTGGGGTCCAACGGCGCCGAGGTGTTCTACGGGCTGACGCCCGATCCGGCGTGCTCGGTGGACCGCGACCGGGCGGTGGAGCTTCTGCCCGGAGTGTTCATCCACGAGTTTCAGCACATGATCAACTTCAACCAGCACGTGCTGGTCCGGAACGGCAACGCCGAAGATACCTGGCTCAACGAAGGGCTGTCGGGATACGCGGAAGAGCTGGGCGCGCGGCAGGTCCCCGATTCGCGCTGCGTCAACAGCGATTGCCTCACCCAGTTCGGCATCGGCGATTTCATCAACGCGTACGACTTCCTGGCGTCCCTGGAAGAGAACTACCTGATCGGGCCGGCGCAGCCTCCGCTGCCGCTCACGGAATACGGGGCGACCTGGCTGTTCGTGCGGTGGCTCGGCGATCATTTTTCCGGCAGTGAGCCGCTCGCGCCCGACCTGACCCGCAAGCTGGTGCAGACCAACCGGACCGGCGCCGACAACGTCGAGAACGCCACGGGCGAGGACTTCCCCACGCTCATCACCCAGTGGCACCTGGCCAACTACGTCGAGAGTCTGGGGCAGTTCACGCCGGCGGACGACAAGATCACGTATACCAGTCTGGCACTGCGGGAGAACTGGGCCGTGTTCAATCAGAAGGACCCGCTCAACTTTCAGCACCCGTATCCGCTCGTTCCGGATGTGACCTCGGGTGGCTACGAGACCGCGGGCAGCCTGCTCGCCGGCTCGGGCAAGCACGTCCTGGTTCAGCAGGACCCCAACGCCCAGGCGCTCGACTTCAAGATCACCCGGAGCGACGGATCGACCGTGCTGCCGTCCAGCGCGGCGGCACGCGTGGCGGTGCTGCGGATCCGGTGAAGGGCGTGGTCTTCCTCGTCGTCGTCGCCACCTTGTTCGCCGGGTACGGGACGGCCTACCTCGCCAGCGAAAACGTGCGCTATCTGAGCCGGGCGGGCATGGAGGAGACCCGTATCCTCCACGCCCGGCAACCGATCGCGCGACTCGCCGCCGATCCGGCTACCGACCCCTCGGTCCGCTCGCTCCTCGGGCTGGTGGTGGCCAGCCGCGACTACGCCGCCAAGCTCGGACTGGAAGCCAAAGAGACCTACACCACCTACTCCGACGTGGGGCGGGACACCCTGCTGCTGGTGCTGCAGGCGGCCCCCAAGGACTGCATCTGTCCCCACACCTGGAAGTATCCGATCGTAGGGAGCATTCCCTACAAGGGGTTCTTCGACTTCGACGCGGCTCGGCGGGAATCCGACCGTCTGGCCGCCCGAGGGTACGACGTCTATCTCCGCCCCTCGTCGGCGTTCTCCACGCTCGGGTGGTTCAACGACCCGCTCCTCTCGACGGCGCTCACCCCGGATTCGGTGGAGCTGGCCGCGACCGTGTTCCACGAAATCGCGCACAACACCCTCTACGTGAAGAGCGCCACTCCCTTCAACGAGAGCTTCGCCCAGTTCGTGGGCTATCGCTCGGCCGAGTCGTTCTTCACGGTGCGGGGAGATTCCGGCCTGGCGCACCAGGCGGCCGATCGGCTCCACGACGAGATGGTGCTGGGCGAGTTCTACGCCGACCTGATCGCCCGCCTGGATACGCTGTACGCCTCCAAGCCGGACTCCGCGGCCCTGGAGGCCGGTCGCGCGGAGGCCGGCGCATGGGCCCGGGAGCAGCTGCAGGGGCCGGTCGGGGCGCAGTTCCGCTCGTACAAGGTGGGTCGCCTGCCGGAGCGGCCGGTGAACAACGCCCGGCTGATCGGGGCCACCCTGTACCGTACTCACCTCGACCTCTTCGACCGCTGGTTCGATGAGCACGGACGCGACGTGAGCGTGAGCGTGAGCGCCCTCGATACCCTGATGCGGGGCGCCGAGGGCGACAGCGCCTTCGCTCGGCTCGAGCGGGCGGTGGGGGATACGACGACGCCCCGGTGAGTCCGGGGCGTCGGGGTTCAGGCTTGGGTCGGCGGCAGCTCAGGAGGATGACGAGTCTGCGCCGGCGCTGTCGGAGTGGATCCGCTCCTCGGGGCTTTCCGGCTGGCGCGGGCTCTGGTCACCCGGCAGCGTGGTGTCGGGTGCCACTCCCGTCGAGGTCGAGTCCGGCGCCGCGACACCGCTGCTCGCGCCCGGCGAAGCGCCGTTGCTCACCGAGTCGCCCCGGTAACCCGGCTGGTTCTGCTGGGTGGTGCTGTCCACGGGATAGCCGAAGCGGGTGCTGTCGCCGCCCAGGGTGTCGCCCCCCATCTGGCTGGTCGGAGCGCTGTCCTCCGGCATGGGGGCAGCCCCGGTCTGCGTGGTGTCCTGCGCCTCGGCCGTCGCCGTGAGCGCCAAGGCGGCGCCCAAGCTCAGGCAGGCGGTCAGAATTCGCTTCATGGCGGTCCTTCCTCCCTCATAAGTAAGCACGCCGCCTGCGGCGGCGCGGGTATCTGCATCGTCCTGGGGACCTTAGCCCCCCGTACGTCGCCCATGCAGTGAGTTGGCTCACCCGCAACGCCCTCGCGGGAGCACGATTCGGATGTAGCTTTCCTGTCTTCGTTGCCACGCTCTCACGCGCATCAGGGACCGATCATGGATACCACCTTCGTCGATCGTGAGCAGCCGCGCCTGCTCGAGGAGCTGTTCGAGCTGCTCCGCATTCCCAGCGTCAGCTCGCTTCCCGAGCACGCCGGGGATTGCCGGAGGGCGGCCGAATGGCTGCGGGCCGAGTTGACCCGGCTGGGCTGCCCCGTGGTCACGTTGGTGGAAGGCGACGGGCACCCGGTGGTCTGGGGCGAGAGCCCGCACGTCCCCGGCCGCCCCACGGTGCTGCTCTACGGCCACTACGACGTGCAGCCGCCCGACCCGCTCGAAGAGTGGGACAGCCCGCCGTTCGAGCCCACCATCCGCGACGGCCGGATCTATGCCCGGGGCGCAAACGACAGCAAGGGTCAGACGTTCGCCCTGCTCAAGGCCTACGAGGCGGTGCTCGACGCCGACCGGCGGCCGCCGCTCAACGTGCGGTTCCTGTTCGAGGGCGAGGAGGAGTCCGGCGGCCGAGTGGTGTATGACCTGCTGCGAAGCGACCCCGAGCGGGCCCGGGTCGATGCGGTGCTGGTCAGCGACTCGTCGTTCTACGATCCGGGGATGCCCGCCGTGTACACCGCGCTGCGGGGAATCTGCTACGCGGAAATCTCGGTCCGTACGCTGCAGCGCGACCTCCACTCCGGCAGCTTCGGCGGCGTCGCCCCCAACGCGCTCGAGACCCTGGTCCGCATTCTCGCGGGGCTCAAGGACGAGGACGGCGAGATCAACATTCCGAAGCTCTACAAGGCCGTCGAGCCGCCCTCCAAGGCGGAGCTCAAGACCTGGCGCAAGCTGCCCTTCGACAAGGAGGCCTACCTCCGGGACGAAGTGACCGCCAGGCAGCTCACCGGCCTCAAGGACTACTCCGTCTTCGAGCGCACCTGGGCGCTTCCCACCTTCGAGATCCACGGTATCCGCGGCGGGTTCGTAGGCGAAGGGGCCAAGACGGTGATTCCGGCCCAGGCCATGGCCAAGGTGAGCATCCGCCTGGTTCCCGGACAGCGCTACGAGAAGGTCGGCCGGCAGCTGGAGCGCGCCGTGGCGAAGCTGGCGCCCGAGTGGGCCGACGTGAAGGTCACGCTGCTCCACGGCGGCGACCCGGTGCAGGTGGACGTGAGCGCGCCGGTTTTCGGGATCATGAACGAGGCGTTCGAGAGCGTCGTCGGTCGGGGCGCCGTGACGATCCGGTCCGGCGGCTCCATCCCCATCATACCGGAGCTCGGGGCCGCGGGCGCACCGGTCGTGGTCACCGGTATCGGTCTGCCCGACGACGGACTCCACTCCCCCAATGAGAAGCTGGATTTGGCCCAGCTCTGGAACGGGATCCAGATCTTCGGACGGTTCTTCGAGCTGTTCGCGGAGAAGGGGGGAAGTGGAGTCGAGGCTGGCCCGAGCGAGGGTGTGGCGGCGGAGGCGGGAGAGGCCGGCGAGGAGCAGACGGCGCCTCAGCCGGCCTGACCGGCTACATCTCGTCCTCCTCGGGGTTGACCCGCTTCATCGGTCCCGAATACCGCTCGGTCCGGGCGTGCAGCTCGTCCACGCCGATGAGCGCCCGCGCCGAGGCGATGACGCCCGCCACCACGTCGTCGGCCCAGTAGGGATCGGGCCGCTCGTCGGCCGGCAGCCGGCCGGCGCACTCCTCCAGGTACCGAATGGCCGTGGAGCTCCACTCGTTCTGGGCCGAGGCGACCACCGCCCAGGACCCGGTCGAGCGGAGCTCCATTTCTTCCAGCCCCTTCAGGTGCGACTCCAGCCCCTCTACCACCGGTTTGGACCGAAGTCGGTCCGCAACCAGGCTCAGGACCGTCCGCCGCTCCGACTCCTGCGGCTCCGGCAGCGGAGCCAGATAGTGCCGCTGGTCCGCCACCATCTCGGCCAGGCGGACGCACACGGCCCGGATCGCCGGCATCAGCGCACGCGGAGCCTCCCGCGCCCAGCTGTCGGCGGCTCGCATGATCTCCTTGACACGCAAATCCGCCTGGGCCTCGGGAGACGGGCGGCGGGGTGACTCGGCCATGCTAGACAGGAAAAACGGATCGGTCGTGAAAGGCAAGCACCCTACCGCGGGCCTCGGCGCATCCGGGCCGGGTCGGGACGCCCGTAGCGCTCCTCCTGCCAGGGGTCGCCCCGCATGTGGTACCCGTTCTGCTCCCAGAAACCGGGGTAGTCTTCGGCCAGTAGCTCGAGCCCACGCACCCACTTGGCGCTCTTCCAGAAATAGAGGTGCGGGACCAGGAGCCGGACCGGGCCGCCGTGCTCGGGGGTGAGGGGCTCGCCGTTGTGGCTCAGCGCCAGGAGGTTCTCCGGACGGTCGAGGTCCTCCAGCGGCAAGTTGGTCGTGAAGCCGTGCTCCGCCTGGACCAGCGCGTAGCGGGCTGCCGGCCGGACCCCGGCGCGCTCCAGCAGCGCCCGCACCGGCACCCCGGCGAACAGGTTGTCGTAGCGGCTCCAGCGCGTCACGCAGTGGATGTCGCAGAGCGTCTCCTGCCGGGGCAGAGCCTGGAGCTCCTCCCACCCGAGCTCCAGCGGACGCTCGACCTCCCCACTGATCCGGAAACGCCACGTCTTCGGGTCGAAGGGGGGGACGGTCCCGTAGTGGAGCACCGGCCATTTCCGGGTCACGATCTGCCCGGGCGGGAGGCGCCGCGCCTCCTCGGTCCGCACGTCGAGACGGCTGCTCACCGCGCCGGAGCCGGCACGACGATCTCGTAGCCGAACAGCTCGGCGAAGGCCTCGACGACCGCCTGGCGCGCCTCCTGCTCCAGCGCCGCTCGATCGTCGCGCAGGAGCTCCTCCGCCAGACTGGTCATCACCACCTGCTCGATCCCGCAGGGCACGATGAGGTCGAACCAGGAGAGATCGGTCGTCACGTTGAGGGCGAAGCCGTGCAGCGTGACCCACTGCTTCACGTGGATGCCGATGCTGGCGATCTTGCGGCCGGCGGTCCACACCCCGGTGAGGCCGGGCGTGCGGCCGGCGGGCACACCCAGGCGCTCGATCGCCGAGATCAGGGTGTCCTCCAGCCGTCGCAGATACCAGTGCAGGTCGCGCCGGTGGCCCGTCAGATCGACGATCGGATAGCCGACCAGCTGGCCGGGGCCATGGAAGGTGACGTCGCCGCCGCGCTCGACCTCGAACACCTCGGCCCCTCGCCGCTCCAGCAGCGGCACGGGGTAGGGCAGGCTGGTGGCCCGTGTACCGCGCCCCAGCGTGACCACCGGGGGATGCTCGGTGAGCAGCAGGATGTCGTGGTCCAGGTCGCCCTCCGTGCGTCGCCGCCGCAGCTCGCGCTGCAGCTCGAGCGCCTCCGCGTAGGACCGGCGGCCCAGATCGCGCACCTCCAGCGGCAGGCTCATGCTTCGGCTCCCAGACGCCGCGCCCGGCGCGCCAGCAGCAGTCCTGCGACCGCGGCGGCCACCGCCAGGCTCAGGAGGCCGGCCCGGCCGGCCGCCTGGTTCAAGGGCATCGTCACCAGCATCAGAACCACGGTCGCGAAGCTGCTCACGATGGCAAGCCCACCCCGCCGGTACGCGGAGCTGATCCGCGCCAGCAGGTGCCAGGTGACGATGCCGGCCAGCACGAGGCCGCCGAAGGTGCCGCCGAGGAGGAGCACGAGGGGCGCACCGAAGTCGGGTGTGGGGCCGGCGGCCGGCCCCCGCACCAGTCCCACCGCGACCACGGTCGAGGAGATCACGGCCAGTCCGGTGGCCATCCCCGCGCCGGCCGACGCCGCCGCGAGTCCGAGGGGGTCCACGCTCAGATGTGGAGGACCTGCCCCATCGAGTCGAGGGCGGCCTCGGCGATCGCCTCGGACAGGGTGGGGTGGGCGTGAATGGCGAGATCCACTTCCTCGACCGTGTATTCGTTCTCCCGCGCCACCACCAGCTCGTGGATCATCTCGGAGGCGTGGCTGGCCACGATGTGGGCCCCCAGGATCTCGCCGTACTTCTTGTCCCGGATAATCTTGACGAACCCCTCGGTCTCGCCGGCGGCGCGGGCACGGCCGTTCGCGCTCAGCGGGAAACGGCCGACCTGATAGTCCAGCTTGCGCTCCTTGGCCTGCTCCTCGGTCAGCCCGATACTGGCCACCTCGGGATGGCAATAAGTGACACTCGGCACGTTGTCGTAGCGGATCGGGTGCGGCGTGTGTCCGGCGACGCGCTCGGCCACGACCACACCTTCCCGGCTCCCCTTGTGGGCCAGCATCGGCGGGCCGGCGATGTCGCCGATGCAGTAGACGCCCTTCGCGGTGGTCTCGAGGGTTTCCGGGTTCACCTTCACGAAGCCCCGGTCGGTGAGCTCCACCCCGGCCTCCTTGAGGCCCAGCGATTCGGAGTTCACCGCGCGGCCCGCGGCCATCAGCACCTTGTCCACCTCGATCGTCTCGGTCTTGCCGCCCGCCTCGACCGTCAGCGTCACCTTGTCCTTGCCCACGTCCGCCTTGGTGATCTTGGCGCCCGCCAGCACGGTCACGCCGCGCTTGCGGTAGCTCTTGGTCAGGGCATCGCTCGACTCGGCGTCTTCCAGCGGCAGAATCCGGGGCAGCGCCTCGATCAGGGTGACCTTGGTGCCGAAGGCGTGGAAGATGTCAGCGAACTCGCAGCCCACGGCCCCCGCGCCGACCACGGCCATCGTCCGGGGTGCGGCCTCCAGGAACAGCGCCTCGTCCGAGCTGATCACCGTGGTCTTGTTGAGCTCGAGGCCGATCTGCGGAATGCCTTTCACCCGGGTGCCGGTCGCGATCACAAGCGCCTTGGTCGCCGTGTAGGTGTCCTTGCCCACGGTCACCGTGCGGTTCTTCCCCAGCACTCCGGTCCCCCGGATGACGGTGATCTTGTGCTTCTTCATCAGGAACTCGACGCCCTTCGAGTTCTGCTCCGAGACCTTGCGCGACCGCCGCATGGCCACGCCGTAGTCGGTCTTCACGCCGGTGATCTCGACTCCGAGCTCCTTGGCATCGTGGGCGGCCAGTGTGGCGACGTAGGCGCTGTGCAGCAGGGCCTTGGTCGGGATGCATCCGATGTTGACGCAGACCCCGCCCAGCTTGTCCCGCTCCACCACCGCCGTCGTCAGGCCCAGCTGGGCCGCGCGGATGGCGCAGACGTACCCCGCCGGCCCGCCGCCGAGGATGATGATGTCGAAGGAGTTGGAGGCCACGAGTCGAATCCTTGAAGTTGGAGTGCTAGTAAACCATCCGGAGCGGATTCTCCAGCATTCCCGTCAGGGTCTGGAGAAAGCGCGCGCCGGTCGCCCCGTCGATTACGCGGTGATCGCAGGACATGGTGACCCGCATCCGGCGGCGCGCCTGCACCGTGCCCTCGTGGACCACGGGCTTCGGCACGATCCGGCCGATGGCCAGAATGCCGGCCTCGGGCGGATTGATCACGGCGGTGAACTCGTCGATGTCGAGCATCCCCAGATTGGAGATCGAGAAGGTGCCTCCGGTGTACTCCTCGGGAGCCAGCCGCCGCTCCCGCGCCCGGCCGGCCAGGTCGCGGGCCTCGGCCGAGATCTCCCGCAGGCTCTTCCGGTCGGCGTGGCGGATGACGGGTGTGATCAGCCCGTCCTCGATCGCGACCGCCATGCTGATGTGCACTTCGTTCCAGTACCGGATCCGGTCGTCCTGCCACCACGCGTTGCAGGCCGGGTGCTGCCGCAGGGCGAGGGCCGTGGCCTTGATGACGAGGTCGTTGAATGAGACCTTGGGCGCTCCCTCGGCCCCCTTGGCGCCCTCCAACAGCGCCTCCCGGGCCTCCGACGCGCGCTCCATGTCCACTTCGGTCGTCAGGTAAAAGGTCGGAATTGGACCGATCGACTGGCTGAGCCGCTTGGCGATCGTCTTCCTGATCTGGGTCAGCGGGGTGTCGGTGTAGGCCGGACCGGTCGAGGCCGCGAACGTCGTCGTCGGCGCCGGTCGGGCGGGCCCGGCCGCGGCGGTCCGCCCCGTCCCGGCCTGGGCCAGGTCGCGGGCCACTACGCGGCCCTCGGGACCGCTGCCGCTGATGCCGGCCAGGTCGATCCCGCGCTCCGCGGCCATGCGCTTGGCCAGCGGCGAGGCCTTGACTCGTTCCCCCGACGGCATCGGCTGGCCGTTCCCGCCCGGCGTCGGAGCCGGAGCCGGGGTCCTGCCACGTGCCGTGGGCTCGGAGGCCTGAGGGGCCGGAACGGCCGGGGGCATCGACACCGGCCGGTCGCGATCCGGCGCCGGCTGGGTGGCCTGGGCATCCGGGCCGGAGGCTCCGGCACCGCCCTTGGACGACGGCGCGGCTGGAACGCTTACGGTCTCGCCCGGCTCGCCGATGACCGCCACCAGCTGCGACACCGGCACCGTGGTTCCGGCGGAGACCACCTGCTTGATCAGGGTGCCGCCGGCTCGTGCCACGAGCTCCATGACCGCCTTGTCGGTCTCTACCTCGGCCAGCACGTCGCCCACGGCGACCGGCTCGCCCTCCTGCTTCTTCCACTCGACCAGGCGGCCCTCTTCCATCGTGGGCGAGAGCGCCTCCATCACCACGTTGGTTGCCATCGGCTACTCCAGGTACAGAACCTGCTTGACCGCCGCGACCACCTTGGCCGGATCGACCTTGGCCGCACGCTCCAGCACCTTGTTGTACGGCATGGGGACGTCGGCCCCGGTGACCCGCAGGATCGGTGCGTCCAGGGCGTCGAAGGCTTCCCGTTGAATGGTGTCCACCACCTGCGCGCCGACCCCGGCGAACGGCCACCCTTCCTCGGCCACCACGCACCGGTTGGTCTTGGCCACGGATTCCAGGATGGTTCCGGTATCGAGCGGACGGATGGTCCGCAGGTCCACCACCTCCGCTTCGATCCCCTCGCCGGCGAGCTGCTCGGCGGCTTTGAGGGCCACCGTCACCGTCTTGGAGTGGCAGACGATCGTGGCGTGCTCTCCCGGCCGCTTGACCTCGGCCCGACCCAGCGGAATCAGGTGCTCGCCGTCGGGAACTTCGCCCTTCACGTTGTAGAGCATCTCGCCTTCGATGAAGACGACCGGGTTGTCGTCCCGGATGGCGCTCTTGAGCAGTCCCTTGGCGTCGGCCGCGGTGGCCGGGGTGACCACCTTGAGGCCGGGAATGTGGGCGTAGAAGCTCTCGAACGCCTGGGAGTGCTGCGCGCCGAGCTGCAGCGCGGCGCCACCCGGGCCGCGGAACACCGCGGGGACGCCGACCTGCCCGCCCGACATGTAGCGCATCTTGGCGGCGGAGTTCACCAGCTGGTCGATGGCGAGGAGCGCGAAGTTCCAGGTCATGAACTCGATCACCGGCCTGAGCCCGACCATGGCCGCTCCGACGCCCACCCCGGCGAACCCCAGCTCGGTGATCGGCGTGTCCACCACCCGCATCGGCCCGAACTCGTCCAGCAGCCCACGGCTGACCTTGTAGGCGCCCTGGTAGACGCCCACCTCCTCGCCCATGAGGAAGACATCGGGGTCGCGCTGCATCTCCTCCCGCAGCGCCTGATTCAGGGCGTCGCGGTAGGTCAGGGTCGGCATGGGGTCCCCGGGGGCAGCAGCGAACGGCGAAGAGCGAAGAGCGAAGCGGGCATGGCCGTGGCCAGAGCTCCGCCTCCCCTTCGCCTTTCGCCCTTCGCCTTTCGCCTTCTAGCGGTCATCCTCACTCCCCTCCGCATACACATCCTCCCACAGCTCCCCCGGCTCCGGATCCGGCGCTTCGTCGGCGAACTGATAGGCGTCGTTCACCTCCTGCAGGACCTCCTTGTCGAGCGCCTTGACCGCGGCATCCTCCATCAGTCCCTCGGCCACGAGCCGCTGGCTCCAGACCGCGATCGGGTCGCGCTTCCGCTGATCCTCGACCTCTTCCTTGGTGCGGTAGTGGCCGTGGATCGGATCGGACATCGAATGGCCCATGAAGCGGTAGGTGCGGACCTCGAGCAGGGTGGGATGTTTGTCGCTCCGGGCGCGCTGGACGGCGCGCTCCATGGCGGCGTGCATGATCAGGACGTCCTGCCCGTCCACCACTTCGTTGGCCATGTCGTAGCTGCAGGCCCGCTCGGAGATGTCGTAGATGGCGCTGGCCCGCTCGAGCGCGGTGCCCATGCCGTAACGGTTGTTCTCGCAGATGTAGATGCAGGGCAGCTTCCACAGCGCGGCCATGTTGAGCGCCTCGTGGAACGCGCCATTGTTGACCGCCGCCTCGCCGAAGTAGCACACCGCCACCTGCTCGGTGTTGCGGTACTTGGCGGCGAACGCCATGCCGGTCGCGAGCGGAATGTGGCCCCCCACGATGCCGTGCCCGCCGAGGAAGCCGAGCGAGGCGTCGAACAGATGCATCGACCCGCCCTTCCCCTTGGAGCACCCGGACGCCTTGCCGAAGAGCTCCGCCATGACCGCGCGCGCGCTCATCCCCCGGGCCAGTGCGTGGCCGTGCTCCCGGTAGGAGCAGGTGATGTAGTCGCCGGGCCCGAGCGCGGCGAGGCTGCCCACCGCCACCGCCTCCTGGCCGATGTAGAGATGGCAGAAACCGCCGATCTTCCCCAGGCTGTACGCCTCGCCCGCCTTTTCCTCGAAGCGGCGGATGAGCAGCATCTGGCGGAGCCAGTCGCGATACTGGTCGGCGCGGGCCTGGTCCAGGCCGCCGCGAGGGCGAGGACGGGTGGAAGTCGCCATCAGCGGGCCTCCTGCGCGGCCGCCACCTGCTCCCAGGCATGATAGGAGGAGCGGGTCAGCGGGCTCGCCTGCACGTGGGTGAAGCCCATGGCGTAGCCGATGTCCCGCAGCTCGGCGAATTCGTCGGGCGTGTAGTACCGGACCACCGGCAGGTGACCCTCGGACGGGCGCAGATACTGCCCCAGCGTCAGGATGTTGACGTCGCTGCGGCGGAGATCCCGCATGCACACCAGCAGCTCGTCCCATTCCTCGCCCATGCCCACGATGATGCCCGATTTGGTGAGCCCGTCCGGGGCCATGCGCCGCGCGCGCGCCAGCAGCTCCAGCGCCCGGTCGTAGCGGCCACCGGGGCGGGCCAGGCGGTACAGCCGCTCGGCGGTCTCCAGATTGTGGTTCAGGATGTCGGGCCGGGCCGTCATCACGATCTCCAACGCCCGCGCGGAGCCCTTGAAGTCGGGGATCAGCACCTCGACCGTCGTCTCCGGCAGCCGGCGGTGGATCTCGCTGACACAGCCGGCGAACGCCTCGGCGCCGCCGTTGGGCAGGTCGTCACGGTCCACCGAGGTGATGACCACGTGCGCCAGGCCCATGCGCGCCACCGCCTCCGCCAGGCGCACCGGCTCGAGCGGGTCGAAGGCCTTGGGGGTGCCATGGGCCACCGCGCAGTAGGTGCAGTTCCTGGTGCAGACGTCGCCCAGGATCATGAAGGTGGCGGCCTTGTGCTCCCAGCACTCGCCGATGTTGGGGCAGCGCGCTTCTTCGCACACCGTGTGCAGCCCCAGCTCGCGCATCATGGCCTTGAGGTGCACGTACGTGGGGCCCCCGGGAGCCTTGACCTTGAGCCACCCGGGTTTGCGGACGGGAGTCGGGGGAAGGGAAGCACCCGTCGGGGCGCCCGGAGGCGGCACCCCGCGGGTCAGCTGGACCAGCGGTACGGCCACGGATTCTCCCTGCTCGTGCTGATCGGCATTCCGAAGAAAGCTAAGCCCGGCGGAGTCTTGGAGCCACGCCGCTCAGGGCTTGGCGCAGGTGTCGACCACCTTCTGGGCAGCCTCTTTGACTCCCGCCGAAGCCGCCTCCTCTTCCTCGGTCGGTCCGCGGTGAGTCTGCCGCATGGCGAAGGTGTGGGCCTGGACGGTCAAGGCCGTCTTGCCGTCGGCTGCGGCCGCGGCGTTGGCCTCGATCTGGTCGGTATTGTAGCGGAAGGAGGGGTCCGCCTGGTGCGCCTTCGTGTCCTCCTTCCGCGAGACCACCCGGTAGTCGATCTCGTCGTACGAGAACTGGCGATAGCCGAGCTTCGTCAGCGTGTTCCGGACGCAGGCGATCGCGTCGGGCGGGCTGCTGGACGGCGCCGCGGTGAGGGTAACCGGCAGGGTACTTCCGCAGGCCCAGGCCAGACAGACAAGGGGGACGAGCGGCGCAACGCGCATGGGCGAACTCTCCGAGGACCGTAAGGGTGCCGAAAATCTAACAGCCCGTGGCCGAAAGCAGAGCGGCCGCCCCAGACGGAGCGGCCGCTCGGTGGTACGACCTGCGGTCCGGCTTAGAAGAACAGCATCATGCCGAGCGAGCCCTGATCGGACTTCCCGTCCTTCGTGCCGCCCGAGAAGGTCTCGATGTGGCCGTACTCGCCGACCCAGCGGAGCGACTTGCTCCACTTGTAGGTGATCTGGCCGATGATGGCGCGACGCTTGAGCAGCTCGGTGTCGCCTTCGGCGTCGGTCGGCTTGAGGTGGTTCTCACCCCAGCTGGCGCCGAGGCCCCACTTGCTGTCGGCCTTCATGTAGGTGGCCTGGCCGATGTACCCGTAGCTGTTGCGGCCGTCGCCAGCCGCGTCCACGCCGTCGGAGGCGATCCGGCTGTCGCCGGTGCCGCAGCAGGCGTCGCCCATGAAGAGCGAGCCCATGCCCTTGGCGTAGAAGCCGGAGGCGTGCAGCGCGAAGCCGCTGATGTCCACGGTGGCGCCGCCGCCCACGCCGGTCGAGCTCAGGTTGTCGTCAGTGGTGACGTCCTTGGCCGTCTGCGCGGCGCCGTTGACGAAGAACTTGAAGTTGGTGTTCTCGCCCGACTTGCCGCTGTAGGTGAACTCGGCCTCGACCCGGGGGAGCTCGAGCTGGCTGAACTGGGCGGCTCCGATGCCCTCGAACAGGCCGACCGAGAACGACGTCGACTTGCCGGCGGGGGTCGAGTAGGTCAGCTGCGGCCGGAAGTCGGTGTACAGGTAGCCGTAGCCGATGCGGCCGAGCGCGGTGCCACGGCCGCCGCCGCCCACGCCGACGCCGAGCAGGGTCATGTCGTTGAGAATATTCCCGCGCTGGAAGAGGCCCAGCTCTTTACCCATGAGCAATTGGCCCCAGGTACCGCCGGCCGTGAGGTAGACCTGACGCATGTCGATCTGGGCGCCGGCCGCCTGGCTGCCGAAGAAGCTGGCGTAGTGCCCGCCGGTCTCGATCTGGGGCGCGAAGCCGAAGTGCACGCCGAGGTCGAGGTTGTCTTCCTTGCCCTTCGCATCGAACACCGCGAAGGCGGGCAGCAGGCCGGTGCCGAAGCTGTTGTCCTTTGCGGCCGCGCCGCAGGTGTCGCCGTCGCAGGTCTTGCTGTTCTTGTAGATCATGAACGCATTCACGTTGCCCGCGAATGTAAAGCTCCAGCCGTTGCTCATTTGCATCGTCAGCTGGGCTTCGGCGGCATTCGCCGCTCCCAACGCCAAACCCAAGCACAACAGTGCGACTCGCTTCATAGGTGCGTCTCCCTCAGTGATGAGAATTGACCGCCAACGACAGCCAAACCTCGGGACGAATGCCTGCACCAACGACGACGGGTGCGCGCGGGAGCGCGCGGGACTATTTCGGAGCAGTGAGGATCGCGTTCACCTCCCAAAACGCGTACCAGGTCGGCAACGGGCGGTGGTTGTCCCACCAGTAGTAGTCGCTGAGCCGGCTCGCGTAGACATTGGCGCCGAAAGGGAAGTAGAACCCGCCCGTAGCGCGGAGCTCCCCGATGGCCCGGGTGAGACCGGCCGAATCGCCGGTCCAGGCGCAGCCCTCTCGCTGCGTTCGGGACTCGGGCTGCCAGCACCCGAGTCCCGCCGCCTGGCCGAATCCCGCCCCGGCCAGGAAACCCTCGACGTACGCGGTCTGTGCGTCGTGCCCCATCCGTCCCCAATCGGCCCCGTTGCGCTCGATCCAGTGCGGGTCGGACCCCTCACCCGGCCACGCGCGCCCGGCCAGGAATCCTGCCGCCCCGAGGGCCAGCCACCACCATCGCGCCATCATGCAAACAGATCGGCCGGGGTGCCCGCGAGCGGGCACCGCCGGCCGACCTCTCCGACTACTTCTTCTTGGGCAGGCCGAAGACCATCACGGCGTCGCCCAGCGGGTAGCTGATCTGGAAGTTGCCGCCGCAGGCCACCGCGACGAACTGCTCGCCGCCCTGGGTGAACGTCATCGGGGCGGAGTTGCAGCCGGCGCCGGCGTTGAACTGCCACAGCAGCTTGCCGCTCTTGGAGTCGAAGGCGTTGAAGTTGCCGTTGCCTTCGCCGGTGAAGGTGACGCCGCCCGCGGTGGCGAGCGAGCCGCCCATCATCGGCTGCGGCACCTTCTTCTGCCAGGCGATCTTGCCGGTCTTGAGGTCGACTGCGGAGAAGAGGCCGTACTGCTCCTCGCCCGGAATCGCCACGAACGCCGAGCCCAGCCAGAGCCGGCCCTTTTCCCACGGCGCGGTGTGCACCTTGTAGTGCATCGGCTGGTGCAGCGCGGCGACGTAGGCGTAGTTGAGCGTCGGATCGATCGAGATCGGGGACCACTCCGAGCCGCCGTTGGCGCCCGGGAGCATCCGGGTGCCTTCCGGCGTCGGCAGCGCGAACATGTTCTCCTGCGGCACGAAGGCGTCGCTCTTGCGGACCAGCTTGCCGGTGCCGGCGTCGAGCACGTACACCCAGCCGGTCTTGCCGGCGTGGACCACCACCTTCTGCCCGCCCACCGTGGCGACCGCTGGCGGCGACACCGCGTCGAGGTCCCAGACGTCGTGCGGGACCGTCTGGTAGTACCACTTGGTCTTGCCGCTGGTGGCGTCGATCGCCACCACGCAGTCGGTGTACAGGTTGTCGCCCGGACGGACGCTGCCGTCCAGGTCAGGCGACGGGTTGCCGACGGCGAAGAAGATGGTGTTCGACTCCTTGTCGTACGACGGCGTCATCCAGATGCCGCCGCCGCCCCGCTGCCAGGCGTCCGCGTACTGACCGCTGTCCGCCTTTTCCTTGGCCACGTCGCGGTGCAGGTCGGCGTCCTCGGCCTTGGGAGCCCACGTCCCCCACCAGCCGTTGGGCGCCTTGTCGTCGAAGGTCGAGTCGCCCTTGGGGGCCGGAATCGAGTACCAGCGCCAGACCTGGTCGCCGGTCATCGCGTTGTACGCCGTCACGTGGCCCCGGATGCCGTACTCGCCGCCGGAGACGCCGACGATCACGTTGTCGCCGATGATGAGCGGCGCATGGGTGATGCTGTAGCCGAAGGCGGGATCCGCGACTTCCTTGTCCCACAAGACCTTGCCGTCCTTGGCGTCGAGGGCGACCAGGTGGGCGTCCAGGGTGCCCATGTAGACGTGGGCGCCGCCATGGATGGCGACCCCGCGGTTGTTGGGGCCGCAGCAGTAGATGGTGGTGCCGAGCTTATGCTCGTAGCGCCAGAGCTCTTTCTTGGTCGCCAGATCGTATGCGATCGCCGTGTTGTATGGGGTGGTCACGTACATCACGCCGTTGCTCACGATCGGCGTATTCTCGAAGGAGCCCAGCTTGGCGATGCCGGTCTGGAAGATCATCCGCGGCACCAGACCCGACACGTTCTTGGCCGTGATCTGCTTGAGCTGGGAGTAGCGCTGGTTCCAGTCGTTGCCACCATACGTGGTCCAGTCGCCGCTTTGCGCCGCCGCCGGCCCAGCCAGGGCGGCCAACAGGACAGGGGATACCCACCAACGGAACCTCATCGTCATAGGCACTCTCCCTCCTCGGGGATCGGGATGCCTGGGACCGCGGCCAGGTGGGCAGCGGGGTGCCCGGCAACCCGGACGGGTGGCTCGAGCGGACCTTTGAAGATCGGACGGGGCCCAGGGCCCGCGCGTCCGCGTGCATGCTGTATCAGAACTGCGGCAGGAAGCGCCGCTGGCGCCGAAGCGCGCCGGACTGGTGAACGGGAGCTAAGTGCTTGAATGGCTTACAATCTGGACGCCGTCGCGCGGCCGTCAAGTCCCTGAAAAGACGACACTTTACCCTCACCGACGTGGATAAACTCGGCAAGGCTATGAAGTGCAAACGCTTGCGCTGGCGGCCGGGCAGGGAACGCCGACCGCGACTGTCTAGCGAAAGAGCGCCGCTGCCTTCTGCAACGTCGTCCAGACCCCCCAGAGCAGGGGGATGCCCACCAGGAGCCACGCCACCGCCACCAGTCCCCAGTTGCCCGGTCGGACCTGGGCGGAGCCCGGATTCTCCTCTGCCATACCCGATCGCCTCCTCTGGCTGTCGGACCGGCGCATCAATATTCGGTCGCCGGTTTCTTTATGCAACCTCAGTGCGCCGCCGCCGGAGCGCCCTCCCGGGCCAGCTGGTCCTCGGTCATATAGTGCCGCTCTCCCACGGGCCGGACCGCCAGGTTGCAGAGGAACCCGATGACCAGCAGGGCGGCCATGATGTACATCGTGACGTTGTAGGCCTGGGCCGCCGGCACCCCGTGCTCGATCTGGTACTCCCGGATGTAGTTCACCAGAACCGGGCCAGCCACGCCGGCCGCCGACCAGGCGGTGAGCAGCCGTCCGTGGATGGCGCCCACGAACTGGGTCCCGAACAGGTCGGACAGGTACGCCGGGACCGTGGCGAAGCCGCCGCCGTACATGGTGATGATCAGCGCCGCGGCGACCACGAAGAGAATCACGCTCCCGATTCGGCCGGCGAACGGAATGGTTATGTAGAGGACCGGCCCCAGCGTGAAGAAAACTCCGTACGTCCGCTTGCGCCCGATCCGGTCGGACAGCGACGACCAGCCGAATCGCCCCGCCATGTTGAACAGGCTCAGCAGGCCGACGAAGCCCGCGGCCGCGCTCGCCGTGACGCGACTCTTGAAGATCTCCTGGATCATCGGCGAGGCCTGCTCCAGGATCCCGATGCCCGCGCTCACGTTGAGGAAGAGCACGGCCCACAGCAGCCAGAACTGGGGCGTCTTCCAGGCCTCGTCCACGTGCACGTGGCGGGGCGTAATCATGGCTGGCCGCACCGCGGCAAATTCGGCGGTGATCGCCCGGCGGTGTTGAGCCGGCCGTACGGTGAACCCCGGCGGCGGTACCCGGAACAGGAACGCGCCGGCCATCATCGCCACGAAGTAGATGAGGCCCATCGTAACGAAGGTCTGCGCCACGCCGACCGAGGTCGGGCTGGCGTAGTGCTTCATCAGGAGGTCTGCCAGTGGCGCGCCGATCATGGCGCCGCCGCCGAACCCCATGATCGCCATCCCGGTGGCCATCCCCCGGCGGTCGGGGAACCACTTGATCAGGGTGGAGACCGGGGTGATGTAGCCCAGGCCAAGACCGCATCCGCCCAGAACGCCGTACCCGAGATAGAGCAGCCAGATGTTGTGCAGACGGACGCCCACGGCGGAGACGAGAAAGCCGCCGGCCCAGCACACCGCCGCCGCCACCCCGCTCTTCCGGGGCCCGGCCCGCTCGAGCCAGCGCCCGAACATGGCGGCGGAGAGGCCCAGGAATACGATGGCGATGGTGAAGATCCAGGCGAGCTCGGGCTGGCTCCAGTCACCCGGGGCGGGTTGGGTGACGCCGAGGACCTTGGTGAGCGGCAGCTTGAACACGCTGAACGCGTAGGCCTGGCCGATCGAGAGGTGAATGGCCAGAGCCGCGGGTGGAACCAGCCAGCGGTTGAACTCCGGCCCCGCCACGATCCGCTCCCGCGTCAAGAATCCCGCCATGCTCGGAACTCCGCGATTAGGTTTCCCCGGTGGCCAACCCGATGCAACCTACCCGCCAGCCGAGGACCAGGCCAGAGTGAGACTCCGTACGATGGCAACGCTCGCCGCCGGACTGATCCTGGGGAGCACGCTCGCGCCGTGGGCGAACGCGCAGGTCCAAGCGCCCGCCTGGATCACGGTCGACAGCGCGGGCCGAACGGTGACTCTCGCGCTGGAGGTCACCCACCCGGCCGGTGCACCGTCCGCGCTGCTCAATGGCCTCCGTGAAGGGGCCGCCCAGGTGGTGGTGCCGCTCGGCTGGACCGTCGTCTGGGATTGGCGCAGCGCCGATTCTACCGCGCCACACAGCCTGGTCGTGATGCAGGAACGGGAAAAACTGCCGACGGAAGGGGGGCGTCCCGCGTTCACCAACGCGATGACCAAGTCGCTCACCGGCGGCCTGGCCGCGGGACAGACCGATCACACCACCTTCGAGGCCGATCAGGTCGGCTGGTACTGGTTCCTCTGCGGCGTTCCCGGCCACGCGCTCCAGGGCGAATGGCTCGGGCTCAAGGTCGATGCGGACGCAAAGACCGCCGGGGTGGCCATGAAGTAGGGCTCTGGCCCTAGCTTCCACTTTCCGCGCGTCCCTCCTGCAGCAGTCGCTCCACCTCCCGCTCGAAGGCCTCGACCTGCTTCCTGTGCTGCGCGCCCGTAGCCGGGCCGAGATATCCGGCATGCACCAGACGGATCCTGCCGTCCCGACCCAGGAAGATCGAGGTCGGGAACGAGGTGAAGCCCCTCAGCTGGGGCAGCGTGGCCGCCGCCGCCTCGGTGTCGTTGATCCCGGCCAGCAGCAGGGGAAACGGGATTCCGAATTTGTCGCGGTACCGCCGGACGAGGCGGCCATCCACCGCCGTATCGCCGCTGACCTCATAGGCCAGCCCGACGATCTCCAGCCCCTGCGAATGGTACTTCCGGTACAGGCGGACCAGGTCCGGTGCCGCATCGTGGCAGGTGGGGCACCAGGTTCCGAACACGTCCACCAGCACCACCTTGCCGCGGAAACGCGGGTCGCGCTCCGTGACCAGGCGGCCGCCCAGGTCGCGAAAGGCGAAATGGAACGGCTGTGTGGTGTCGGCCCGGGTGACCTCGGTCGGTGGGGTGAGATGCCGTTTCCCCGTGCTTCGTACCGCGATCCAGGGTGTCTGGCTCCTGAGCCCGGCGTGGAAGACCCCCCGCAGTGTGTCGCCATGCAGGGCGCCGGTGAGTAGATAGACGAACGAGCCGTCGAAGTGCGCCAGCGCGAAGCTGTCCCCCTGCACCTGGCCGGCGAAGTGTCCGTAGTCGCCGGTGTTGGACATGATGGTTCCCTCGAGCCCCGCCGCCCCATTCCTGAGCTCGAACACCCTGGGGCTGTCGCCGAAATCGCTGAAATAGGTGGCGTCCCAGCGGCCCAGCAGTCGCGCGGGCGCTGTGGTAACCGGCCAGCGGCCCCGCCCGGCCCGAAACGGAATCGTGCGCGGCCCGCGGTTGCCGACGTTCTGATAGGTCCCGACGAGCGAATCGGTCGTGAGGCGAGCGGTGATGGTTGCCGCATAGTCGGCGAGCTCGAGGGTCACGCTGTCGCCGGCCAGCCGGATCGCCGAAAAGGGATTGCAACGACGCCCATTGCAGAGCTCGCCCCGCCAGCCGCTACCGGCCTGTTCGATTCGCACCCCGAAGGGCAGCACCCCGCCGGCGATGTCCAGGACTGCGCGCCACGGGCCGGCGGGACTCGGCGGCCCGAGCAGCAGAAGGGCGAGCGCGGCAGGCCAAACCTTCAACGTCCGTCCCCGCCGGTTGTCGGCGTGGTGAGCCCGCCGCCCAGATAGCGCTCTCCCACCCGGACCGCGACGGGGATGGTGTTGCCCCGCCACGGCGCGGGGCAGGGATAGACCGAGTTGTACGCGCAGTACGGGTTGCGAGCCCGATTGAAGTCGAGGCGGTAGCGTCCGGCCGCGGTCGGCACCAGCTCGACGAAGCGGCCGGCGGGATATGTGCCCGCCGAGTTGCTGGCGTCCCGAAAGAAGATCGTCAGCTCGGATTCCTCGGTCCCCGGGGTGCGCACGCGGAGTACCCGAAGGCGGACCTTGCCCCCGCCGACCGGCAGGCTGACCATGCCGGCTTCGACCGCGTCGGCCTCGATGCCATCGATGCCGAGCACCCGTTGCCGGGTCGCCCGTTCGGCCGGAGCCATCGTGCCGTCGAATACGAGCGACGGATCGTAGGGGTAGAACGCGGCCTCGTCGCCGCCGCTCTGCTGGAAGACCGTCAGCACGGTGCGGGCCGGAGCCCCGTCGGCGAGAAGGGTAAAGGCCCCGAGAACGACAGGCCGTCCGCGCGGGAGGACCCGCTCACCGTCCGCCCCGGCGAGCACGATCCGTCCATCCCGCTCGGTCACCTGCTGCCGGGCGATTCCCGGGAGCGGAATGTCGGCCGTGTCCGGACCGAGCAGGAGGCCGCTGCCGATCTCCCGGCGCGCGATGGCATGCCGGGGAGAAACCGGATCGGTCGCGAGCCAGTGGGAGAAGCTGGCTCGCTCCGCGGCCAGCTCGGGGGGAATTGCCTGCGACCACAGCGCCGCGGGCAGGAGGAGCAGCCCGGCGGCGAGCCGGGCGATGGGGCCGGTCCAGCGTAAGGTCACGATCGCTTGAGCGGTCCGGACAGGATGATCGGCGTGGTGGGCTGGGCCGAGCCAGCCTCGGGCTCGATGGTCACCGCCGCGGCACTCACGTCTCCGCCCGGGGGCACCGGGATCTGCTCCACCCGGGCGTGACCGTCCTGCTCCGGCTTGAAGGTGACCGAAGGAACCGGCTTGCCGTCACGGATGAACCACAGCTGATAGGTCCGGTCCTCCGGCACCTGGCGCAGCCGGAAGCCGTGAATGATCGCCTGCTCGCGCTGACGGTCGTAGAACAGCTGGATGCCCGGCTCCGGGTCGCCGCTGGCGGTGAGCTGATACATCTGCACTCCGGGCTCGAAGATCGCGTTGAGCGTCGCCTCCCGGGCGGCGAGGCGTCCCTGGGTGTCGCTCAGCAGCTCGCGCAGGTCGCGGAGCTCGCCCTGAGCCGCGCGCAGGTTCAGCGCGAGGCCGACAACCGCGATCAGGCTGGCCGCCAGGGCGACCCACAGCACCAGGCGCCCCGGCGTCCGGGACGGCCGCAGCCTCCGGCTCGGGCTCTCCGCGACCCGCGCGAGCACCCGTTGGCGCAGCTCGGCCGAAGGCGCGATCTCGTGTCCGCCCAGCGCGAGCAGCGCCGCGACGTCCCGGTACTCCGCCACCTCGCGCTGGGCCTCCGGCGAGCCGGCGAGGAATTCCTCGAATCGGCGTGCCTCCTCCGGGCTCAACGCCCCGAGGGCGTACGCCGCGGCCAAATCGCGGGGCGATTCCGGCTCGGCGGGGTGGCTCATGGGCCGGGCTCGAAGTAGAAAGGTCGCAGGGCGTCCCGCAGCTTCTGCATACCCAGACGGATCCGGGTCTTGATGGTTCCGAGCGGCTCCTGGAGCCGCTCGGCGATCTCGGATTGCGACAATCCATCGTAGTAGGCCAGCTCGATCGCCTGGCGCTGGGGCGGGGACAGCGTGTCCAGTGCCAACCGCACCTCCCGCCGCCGCTCGGCATGATCCATCCCGACCGACGGGTCTGGGCGCACCTGGCCCATCGCCAGCGGCGTGTCGGGCCGCGCACTCGCGGCGGATGTGGTGATCCGGTCGCGGCGGGACCGGCTCCGCACCAGATCGAGCGCCCGGCTCCGGGCGATCATGGTGAGCCACCCCGCGACCGAGCCCCGGTCGGCCTCGAATCTGGCGGCATCGCGCCAGGCCTGGGCGAAGGCATCCAGGACCACCTCTTCGGCATCCGCGCGCTCTCCCACGATCCGGTACGCCACGGCATACAGCACCTGGCCGTAGCGATCGTAGAGTCCGGCTATCGCGCGCTCGTCGCCCTCGGCCGACCGCGCCACCAGCTCGCGGTCGGCCGTGCTCGAATGAGGCGGGGAGCTGGGCATCGCCCAGAGTCTATACGCCACCGCGAGACGTTCACAAGCAGCCGCGCCGGCGGCCGGGGTCATCGGACCGCCTTGCCGTCGTCCCCCGGGGTGAAGAGCAGCGTTGCCGTGCCGCCCGGCCAGCTGGCGCGTACCACGTTCACCTGGTCCCGGAAGCGCTCGGTGAGCAGCACGTTCGCCACTTGCGCGCCCGCCAGGCCGCCCGGGAGCATCCCCTCGAGCCGGATGACGACCGCGTCGTCATGCCGGGTGAGCCCGCCCCAGCGCAGGCGGACCGGCCGATCGGCCGGGTCGCGCAGCGCGAAGTGCCCCCGGAGATAGCGGGCTACCGAGGAATCGGATGGAAGGGCGTCCGTCGTGCCGACCGCCGTGCGGAGATCGTCCGCGTAGAGCCGGATCGAGACCCGCACCTCCCGGCCGTCGGCCGTCATTTCCGTGATCGAGGTGTGGAGCGGGTGGGCCGCGCCACCGAGGAGCAACAGTGCCAGCGCGCCGGTGCGACTCACCAAGGCGCCCGTTCCACCGCCATCCTGGTCGCGAGCACCAGCACCGCGGCCGAGACCGCGACCACGCGCCGCCGGTGCCCGACGCCGCGGTCCAGAAGCCCGAGCCCGAGCGCCGCGGCGCTCAGGATGGTGAGCTGCCCCAGCTCGATGCCGAGATTGAAGCCGAAGAGCGGGAGGGCGATCGAGCCGGTGAAGAGCTCGCGCAGGTAATTGGCGAAGCCGGCGCCGTGCACCAGGCCGAACACCCCCGCGAACACGGGACGGTAGCGGCCCGACACCGGAGCCCGGGTCCGTTCGCGCACCAGCAGATTCTCCGCCGCCGTGGCCACGATGGTGATGGGGATGAGGAATTCGATCAGCGGCGTCGGGAGCGTCACGGCGCCTGTGACCGCGAGCGCGAGGGTGATCGAGTGACCCACCGTGAACGCGCTCACCACCCACACGCTCGACCGCCACTCTCGCCCGCGATAGATCGCCGCCAGCGCGAGGAGAAAGAGGATGTGATCCAGCGCGCCGGGGTCGGTGATGTGGCCGAAGCCGAGCCGCACGAACGCCAGGAGCTCGCTCATCGGCTCAGCGCCGCCCGCGCGGAGTCGGGTTGGAAGGGATCCCACCATGGGTTGATCGCCAGGGCCGTGCGCAACGCGCTCCGGCCGGCGGCGGAGTCGCCCGCGGCCAGGCGGATCATGCCGGCGTGATACCACAGCATCGCGTCTCGGGTGCCCAGCGCCAGCGCGTGCTCCGATGCCGGCACCGCCTCGGCGGCTCGGCTGGAACGGTAGAGCGCCCACGCCAGGAGGTCCCAGCCGTAGATGTCGCGTCGGGTCTCGAGCTCGGCGCGGGCGCGGGACAGGACCTCAGGCACCTCGCGGCCCTGCTCCAACAGGAGAAGGCTCCATCCCCGGTGAAACGGACCCGGCTGCCCACCCACGGCCACCGCCATCGCGTTGAGGGCGTCGGCGCTGCGCGCGCTGTCCCCCGCGGCGGCGTAGACCTGCGAGAGCAATCCCAGGGTGGCCGGGTCTACCATGCGGACCAGGGCCCGCTCGCCGTCGTCGATCGCCTCGCCCCAGCGATGCCGCACGGCCGCGAGCCGCGCCTTCGTGCCCAGCAGGCGCGGGTCGTCCGGGACGACCGCCAGTCCCCTCGCCAGCTCTGCCTCGGCCTCGTCGGGGAGGCCCGCGCGCAAGGCGAGATCGCCCAGCCGCCAGTGAAACCAGGCGAGCTGCGAGGGGGGCGTACCGTGACGGGCCTCCGCCTGCGCCAGCGCGCCGCGGAAGAGCGCCTCGGCCTCTCCGGGACGGCCGGTCAGCTCCTCCCACCGGGCGAATCGAGGCGCCACGACGAAGTCGGTCCGGACCGTGAGCAGAGCGCCGAACGTCCGTCGTGCCGCCGCGTAGTCGCCCAGCTCGAGTTCGATCTCGCCCAGCATCGCGCGGGCGGAGCGGGAGCTCGAGTCCGCGGCCACCATCCGCTCCGCCACCTCGCGCGCCTCGGCGAAGGCGTGGCGGGCCATGAGGGCGCCTGCCAGTACCTGCGCCGTGGCGCCGTTGTGCGCCGTTCGGAGCATGAGCGACCGCCGAGCGTGCCGCTCGGCCTCCCGAAGGTCCGGCTCGCTGGCGCCGAGCCGCCCCCGCTGGAGGAGCAGGCGGGCGAGCTCGCCTTCGTCCCGCGCCGAGAGCGAATCCCGCTGGAGTCGCCGACGGTAGAACGCGAGATCCATCTCGAGCACGTCGGACTCGCTCAAGGCCGCTCCCCGTGCCGCCGGTTCGGCCGAGCGGCCGACCGCCGTCGCCGCGACCAGGATCGCCGCGACCAGGAACAATCCGCCCGCCGTACGGCGCGATCGTGACATATGCCCTCCGCTTCCGGCCGGGAGCGCGACGGCGCCCCCGACCGGATGCGACTCAGTTGGGGTTGCCGACGTACGGGAACGTGGTCAGGAGCTGGGAGTCGAAGGCGACGTGGTCGCTGGTCAATGCCTCTTTCCCCTCGGCCCCCGCGGGGTCGGCGCCGAATGGATCCCCGAACAACGCGAGCAGCGCGAGATCGGTCACATCGTCGTTCAACTTCCGTCCACCCCAGCCGGCGTTGAACGGCGCCAGCGGAAGCCAGGTCAGCCAGCCCGCGGTGGAGGGGTTCTTGTCCGTCTGCACCACGAGCACGTCGGGCAGCAGCACGCTGCCCAGGGTATTGGCGTAGCTCCCCGAGCGTCCCGCCACGCTGCCCTCGCCGGTGATGAAGGAGAGGATCTCCGGGCCGATGGTCGCGGGGTCCGTGTCAGGCCCCGTCGTGCCGTGCTTCGGATGGCTCGCCTTGCTCAGCAGGACTTCGCTGATGAGCGGGTTCCCCAGCCGCTGGATCTGATCGTAGGTCTTCGGCGTGGACGGGCCGTTGCCGTCGTCGCCGCACGCCGCCGCGCCAAGACCGCCGAGGAGCGCGAGGAGGCCGAGCGCGGCGCGCCGGACGGAGCGAGTCGAGAGAATGCGCATGAGAGTCTCCAGTCGGGTTGTGATCCGGGTCAGCGGCTGATCGTGCCCCAGATGCCGAGCTTGCCGGGCGCATCGTGGTCGAGCATCGAGCTGGGGAGCTCGATCACGATCGAGAGAACGTTGAAGCCGTCCACGTAGTCGATGCCGGGGTCGCGGAAGTAGAAGGGCGCCGAGGGATGCGGAGTGAGGGCGCAGGGTTGCGACAGCGGGCCGCCCTGGGGCTTCCGATCCGGCAGGATGCAGAAGGCCGCCTCGAGATCGATGAAGAAGGGGTCGTCTCGCGGGCCGGCGAAGACCTGGATCCCGGAGGCGTCGCCGAGCGTGGCGTTGACCCGCCCGCTCACCGCGGGCGCGACATCGGCGATCTCGTTCGCCGTCGCTCCCCGAACCGGAGGCGCGGTGGGGCCGCGCACCTGGACTTGCTGGTTGGCGCCGCTGCCGGAGAAGGTGACCTGGATGACCCGGTCCTCCTTGGCGTCGCCGTCGTTGTCGATCTTGAACTGGTAGAGCTGGTCCGGATCGAAGGATGGGTCCGCCGCGGCCCCCGCCGGGGTGAGGAAGGCGCGCGAGTTCATCACCAGCACGATCCGTCCCGCGGTCGGGCTGGGGAACGCGTACACGTCGGTCATGTCCTGCTTCGGATTGGCCTCCACGTCGGGGGTGTCCTGGTGATCGGAGCCGACTGCGAGCCTGGTGCCGCCCAGGATCGCCAGCGTCGCCAGTCCAGTCAGAATCTTCCAACGGGTGGGATGCGATCGTTGCTGCATGGCCGAGTCTCCATGAGGGTGTGTCCTCGGCTACGCTCGGCTACCCCCATCTGGATCTGTGGCGGTGAGAATGGATCCGCCGGCGGCGGAGAGCCGTACCTCAGGCAACGCGGGAGCCCAGTGTCCCCTCCGCTGGACGCCGGGCCCGCTCCCGAGCCGCGCGGCAGGCGCACCTGACCAGGGCGTCCACTGCAAGCGGGTGGAAATACGGAGTTTGGCGGAAGCGTGCGCATGGCACTGCGCTTGCAATGCCCAGGCGCACACGAAGAGACGTCGCCAGCCGTCAGTCTTCAGAGGGTGTGGTTCCTACTGCTCTACTGCTCCTCTGGAGGCTGACGTCTGGCGACTTTTTCGCGTTGGGCGGAGTTACCAGGTCCAGAAGCGTTCGGGGGCGCAGCGGCTGAGATCCGACACCAGCGGCTCGCCCAGGATCATCTGCCGCATGAGCCGGCCCGTGAGTCCGGCGAGCAGGATGCCGTTTCGACCATGGCCGCAGGCATACCAGAGACCCGAGAGGCGCGGCTCTGGCCCGATGATGGGCAGGCCATCGGCCGTGACCGGCCGCAGGCCCGCCCACGTGCGGCGTACCTCGGCACGGTCCACGCCGGGCCAGAGTGCGGTCACCGCGTTGAACACGCGCGCCAGACCGCCGCTGGTCACCTCGGGGCGATAGCCGGCGAACTCCATCGTCGAGCCGACGATGGCCTCATCGCCGCGCGCGACGATGTAGCCCCCGTGGCCGTAGATGATGGCGCGGCGCTCCGCGGCCGGCCACGGCAACGCCGCCATCTGCCCTCGCACCGGTGCGATCGCGAGCGGACGCGGAAGTCCGTCGATGGCGGGCGACCAGGCCCCGGCCGCGACCACCACCGTCTCCGCCGAGTAGCGACCGCGCCGGCCGACCGCGCCGGTGATCCGATCGCCCCGCGTCTCGAGCCCGGTGACCGCGTCCTGCTCCAGCGCAGCGCCGAGGCGCTCGGCATCGCGGCACAGCGCCTCTACCAGGCGAGCCGGCTCTAGGGCGCCGTCGTACGGCGCGTAGAACGCCCCGAACGTCGGACCGAGCCAGGGCCAGCGGACCCGGACCTCCCCGGCGTCGAGCCAGTCGCCCAGGTGGCCTTGCTGCCGCTGCCAGGCGCAGCGCGCTCGCAGCTCGGCGGCTTCCGGCTCCGTGGCCGCCACGGCGGCGATGCCTTCCTGCCAGAGTCCGACGTCGATCCCGGTCGTCTCCAGCAGCTCGGCCGCGAGCGTCGGGTACAGCTCGCGCGCCTCGAGCCCGAGCTCGAGCAGCGGGTCCTCGGGACCCGCCTCGATCTGGGGCGCGAGCATGCCGGCCGCGGCCTTCCAACCCTGGCCCAGCTCACCGCCGGCCTCGAGCAGCAGGACCCGTCGCCCGGCGAGGGCGAGCTCCCGCGCGGATGCCGCGCCTACGGGCCCGCCGCCCACGACGATAACATCAAACGATCGAATCACTTATATTCCTACGAAACTTTTTGAAACGTCCGGGCGTACTGCGCCTGTCCCGTCGTCTGGAGGAAGTTACCATGCTCAGGAACCTGCTCGGCTTCGCCCTCTTCGCGATCATCGCCTTGTTCCTGCTCAAGGTCCTGTTCGGGCTGTTCGGGCTGGTGCTCGGTCTGCTGGGCACCGTGCTCTGGTTCGCCTTTATCGGGTTCCTGATCTACCTGCTGCTGAAGGTCTTCGCGCCTGACACCGCGGCGCGAGTGCGGGAGACGATCCGGGGACGAGCGTAGCCGCGCCGTAGGGCTAGCGGTCCAGCTCCAGCGACACCCCCCAGAACAACAGGGGCAGCAGCACCTCGTGGTGCCCGGTCAGGAGATATCCCTGACCGCCGGCCCGCGTGGGCCGCTGCACCACATTCATCCGGGGCCGGTAGTGACGCTGCATGTCGAAGTCGGCCGCCAGGAAGTGGGTCGGACGGCCGTCGCCCAGGTTCCGGGCCACGGTGAGCGCCTTGAGGAACACCTCCGGCAGCACCACCGCGCTTCCCAGATTGAGCACCGCCCCTCCCTGATGCAGGGCGGGGAGCGAGCCGGCGAGGCGGCGGAAGTCGCGGAGGCTGGTGCTGCCGAGCGCGGCGCCGTCGGCGGTCGGATGCTGGTGCGTGATCTCGGCCCCGAGCGCCGCGTGCACCGTGACCGGGACGTCGTGCTGCAAGGCCGCCAGGAGCACAGAGGCCTCGCCGCCCGGCAGGGTGGCTCTCCCGCTCAGCGCCCGAGCCAACCCCTCGCCCATGCCTTGATCCGCTCGCGCCGCGGCCGCCACCGCGGCGTTCATCTCGGCACCGGTCTCCTCCGCCATGCCGAAGGTGCCGTCGGTCAAACCGCTTTCCACATCCTCGCTGGTCCCGCCGAATGCGGCGAGCTCGAAATCGTGGATCGCCGCCGCGCCGTTCAACGCCAGGTGCGCGACGACGCCTCGGCGAAGCCAGTCCACCAGCAGCGGACCGAGTCCCACCTTGATCACGTGCCCCCCGACCAGCAGCACGACGCCATGCCCGCCCCGGGCCGCCGACACGATGCCGGCGATGACCGCGCGCAGGTCGCGCGCGGCGAGCACGTCGGGAAGGCTGTCGAGGAAGGCGTCGAAGGAGCGGTCGCTGCCGGGCGGCGACGCGAGGAGGGAGGGGTCGACCTTGTTGCGCCGGGAGCCGACCGGCACGGTGCGGACGCGTCCGAGATCCGCCTCGCGATAGGTCATGCTCAGGGCGTCGGGGTCGGCCCGCCGGTGGGCGCGGGCACGACCATGTCCTTCAGCCGCAGCGTGATGGTCCCGAAGTTGAACTTGGTCCGGATCTGGACCGGCAGTCGCCGCACGTCGTCGGTGAGCCAGAGTCGGGTCTCCGAGCGTTTGGAGAACATGCCCTTGGTGTCGATCACCGGGTGGAGCACCAGACAGGGCACGTCGGTGCCGTCGGGCAGCTCCATCTTCTCCCGTTTCTCCACCTTGATCGTGACCGGGTTCTTTTCCTTCCGGAAGTAGCGGTCGAAGGTGTACGTCTTGCCCACCTCGAGCGGCGTGATCCGGACGAAGTAGAAGAACGCCGCATCGTCGAGCGGGTCGCCCGGCGTGGCGTAGGTGGTGTCCCGCCCGACTTCGCGGAAGTAGCCCGAGTCCGGATAGATCTCGTAGGTCCGCTTCTTCGGCTTATCGTTCTCGTTGAAGTCCTGCACGAAGCGATGGGACGCGAACGTCTGGGTGGAGACCCACGACTCGAGCACGTCGTCGAGCGAGTAGAACACCGTCTTCCCGGTGAGCCGGAAGCGGAAGCGGAAGGTCTCGTGTCCCCGGATCGAGTCGATCGAGGCCACCTGAAGCGTGCCCGAGCCCAGGGTGAGCATTCCGAGCTTGGCGCTGTAGGTGAGGGTCTCGCCGACGGCGAACGGATAGTCCGGCGCCGCCGCCGGCGCGGCACCCTGCAGCAGGGTGAGCAGCAGCGCGACCGGCCGGATCACGAGGACACCGCCTCGGCCGGCCGCTCGCCCTCGTGCGCGGGGACATCGCTGGCCGGCGCGATCGGCGCGGCGCGCAGGCGTGCGCGGGAGTGCCACAGCGCCATCGCCTGCTGGCCGGCGCGCACCCGGCTGGGCCGCTGGCGCAGGTCGTGGCGCTCGATGGTCGGGATCGTTTCCACCCGGCGGGCATAGCGGCCGGCGCGCCAGTACAGCTCGGCGTTGGCGGCCCAGTCCTCAGTCACGAACAGGTCGGCGCCCTGGCTCCGCAGCGCGTTGCGCAGCACCACGAGCCGAAGGATGGCGTACCCGGAGAGAATGTCCCGTACGCCCGCGACCGAGACGACCCCTCGAAGCAGGAGCGGCCCGTAGCGGCGCACCAGCCGGTGCGCCCGCGACGGCTCTCCCTCGAGCTTCGCCTCCGCGACCACCAGGTCCGCGCCACTCTCGATCCGGCGGACGAGGTCGGGAATGACCTGCGGCGAGTGGGCGAAATCCGCGTGCATCAGGATGGCGGCGTCGCGCTTGGGTCGATCGGTGAGCTCGACCGCCTGGCGGAAGAGCCGATCCACCGAGGCCGCGTAGCCGCGGCGCTCCTCGTGCCGCAGGACCGTGAGCGGCAGAACCCGGGTGTAGCGCTCCAGCACCTCCGCCGTGGCGTCGGTCGAGCCGTCGTCCAGGACGAGGAGCTGATACTCGCGGGGGAAGCTCGCGAACACCTGGCGGATCTTCCACAGCAAGAGGCCCACCGTGGGCGCTTCGTTATGGCTCGGAATGCAGACGTAAATCATCAGCCGTCAAAGTTGTGGGACGCAGGAACGATACACCGTCAGAACTTCCCCTGCCATGCGCTCCGCGGTGAAGTGGCGGACCGCCTCCATGCCTCGGGTCGCGAGCGCGGCCCGGAGGGACTCATCAGCCAGAATACGCCCCACCGCACCGGCCAACGCCTCCGGATTGCCCGCCGGCACCAGGAGCCCGGCGCCCCCACCCAGCATTTCCCCAAGGCCACCCGCGGAGGTGGAAGCAACCGGGATGCCACGAGCCATGGCATCCAGAACGGACGTGCCCAACCCCTCTTCCCGTGAGCTCATGACGAATACGTCCGCTTCCGCGATGAGGCCTTCAGGCTCCGGGATCCGTCCCAAAAAGTGGACGCGATCGTTCAGGCCGAGCTGATCCCGGAGCCACTCCAGGACACTCAGCAGCTCGCCGTCACCCGCGATCGCCCAGTGCAGGGCGGGGTGGCGATCGGCCAGCCGCCGGGCCGAGTGGAGCAGGGTGGCGTGATCCTTGTGGGGCACCAGGGCACCGACCGTGACGGCGACCGGGGTGTCCTCCGCCAGGCCCAGCCGGGCGCGCAGGCCGAAAGGGGCGGCGGCCCGGGCCGCATCGAGGTCGATCCCCGAGTGCACCACGACCAGCCGGTCGGATGGAATGCCGTCGTTGGTGAGGACGGTAGCGACCGCTTCGGAGATGGCGATGATGCGGCAGGCGCGCGCCCACAGCCCGCGGCGGCGGAGGGGAAAGTCGACGCGCCGGGTGGCGACGAAGGGCACCCGCGTGACCGCGGAGGCGATGCCGGCCAGGGTCACCGCGTGGGCGTCGTGCGCGTGCAGCAGGGCGGCGCCTCGGCGCGCGGCGCGGATGACGGCCGCCAGCGCCCGTGGATCGAGCCCCGCGTGCCAGGTCGCCGGCACCACCGGCACCGCATCGGCGCCGAGCCGGAGGGCGAGCTCGGAGCCCGATCCGGTCACCACCGTCTGGGCCACCTCGCCGAGGCGCTGCAGCTCGCGGGCGAGAAGCCACACCTGTCGCTGCCCGCCGCGCCACTCGCGGCCGGAGGCGACATGGACCACCGTTCCGGTCACGTGGGCGGGAGCGCTTCGATGGCGATGCTGCCGCTGTCGCGGCGAATGGCCAGCGGACCGGTCTCGCGCGCGATCTCGTCCAGCAGTCGCCGCAGCTCCGCGAGGCTGAACGGCTTGTGCAGGTAGGGACGGTCGAGCGACTCTAGGAACGCGAGGGTATCTCCCCGCACGGTGTCGCCGGTGGAGAACACCAGGCGCGCCGCCTGCGCCGGGCGCCGCCGGACCAGCTCCTCGTAGAACTCGCGCCCGCCGAGGCGGGGCATGCGAAGGTCGGAGATCAGGAGGTCGAACTCGTCGCCGCCGACCAGCGCCAGGGCTTCCTCGCCGTCGCTCGCGACCACGGGGATGTGGCCCCACGCTTCCAGGGTCGCGCGCATGTAGTGCAGGATGTGCGGCTCGTCGTCGACCACCAGCACCTTGAGCCGTCGCGCCGGCGCCCCGGGGCGAACGTCCTCGGTGGGCGCGGTCGGCCGGGTGGCGAGCGGCAGCTGGACGGTGAAGGTCGAGCCGCGGCCCTCCTCCGTCGCCAGCATGATGCGCCCGCCGTGCTCGCGCACGATGCCCTGGCTGATCGAGAGTCCCAGGCCCGTGCCTTCGCCCTCGGGCTTGGTGGTGAAGAAGGGCTCGAACACCTGGGCGGCGAGCCCCTCGGTCATGCCCGGTCCGTCGTCCACCACGTCGATGGCCACGCCGTCCAGCCACCGGCGCGCGCGAACCACCACCGTCCCGGGCCGCCCGGTGGAGGCGATGGCCTGGGCCGCGTTGTTGATCAGATTGACGAACACCTGCTGGATCTGGTTGGGATCGATGTCGGGAACCGGGAGCTCGGGCTCGACCTCGAGCACTCCGTCCACCCGATGCGCCATGAGCTGGTTGCGCAGCAGCAGGAAAGTGGCGTCGAGCAGCGGCTTGAGCGGCGTGGGACGGCGCTGGTGCTCCTGCTTCCGCGCGAAGCTCAGGAGGTTCTTGACGATGTTGCTCGCGCGCTCGGCTTCCTCCTGGATGACGCTCAGCGGCTCCCGCAGCGCCGGGGGGACGCTGGGCACCTCGGTGAGGTAGTCGGCGAACCCGACCACCGAGGCCAGCGGGTTGTTGAGATCGTGCGCGATCCCGGCGATGAGCTGGCCGATGGCGGACATTTTTTCCGACTGGATGAGCTGGTCTTGCAACCGGCGCCGTTCCGTTTGATCATCGAAGAGGAGCACGACCGTGGTGCGATCGGTGCTGCTAATCGGCACCACCGTAACCGCATAGGTCCGGTCGCCGGTGCGCAGCTCCACCTCGCGGCCCGCTCCTTGCTGCTCCAGCGCCCGCTGCAGATCCGTAGCCCATTCGGGTGGAACGAAGGCTTGCCAGGGCCGGCCGATCAGGCCGGCGGGCGGGGCGTTGACCAGGTCGGCGAAGGCCCGGTTGGCCCGGCGGATCCGGCCCCCGCGGTCGACGATGCAGAGGGCGGGAGAGATGGCGTCGACCACTTCCTGCCAGGAGCGCCGGCCGTCGTCGTGGAGGTCCACCAGGCGCGCGCTCTCGAGCGCGATGCTGGCCTGGGAGACGAGACCCTGCAGCAGGGCCAGGTCACCGGCGGTGTAGCGGCCGGGCTCACCGCGCACCGCCACCGACCCGGTTACCCTGGCCTTGGCGATCAACGGGACGATCAACCAGCAGCCCCCCGCCGCCGGCTGCGGGGCGATGGCGCCCTCGTCCACCAGCGGGCCGAGACCGTCGGGGAGGAGCAGCGGGCCTCGGCGGGCGGCGAGGTCGAGCAGGGCGCGGCGATCGGGTCCGCCGCCGGGCCACTCGTGCACCGAGGCCAGCACGTCGACGTCCCGGTGATAGAGGCTCACGGCGATCTCGGACGGGCCGAAGGCCTCGCGGATGTGGCGCAACAAGGCATCCACAACCGACGCGCGGCGGAGGGTACCGGCCAGCTCCTGGCCGAACACGGTGAGTCGGCGCATCAGCGCCAGCTCGCCGGACGAGTCCGGACGGGACGACGGAGGACCTGAAGGAGGGTTAGCCATGATCCGGGCGAATATGCGAGGCCGCCTGACTGCGGCGGACCTGCAGCTGGTGATCCTGCTGCTCAGCCGGGGCTCGGCGCATCGGCGCGCCTACCTCGAGCGGCGGCTGGCCACCGAAGGACCCGACCCGCTGCTCGACGCGCCCGAGCTGCTCGAGCGCCTGCTGACTGTGCGGACGATGCTGGTGCCCTCGGAGGCGCTCTTCTTCTACGTGCTCGTCCGCCAGGCGCTCCGGAGCGCGCGGGTGGACGACCGGGAGCTCGCCGATTACCTCGCGGCGATGCTGCTCGACTTCGGGCAGCGGGACCGGGCCTGGCGGGTGGACTGGAACGACGACCAGCGGCATCGCTATCTGGTGGATATCCTGGCGGATCTCGAGGCGACCGACGGCCCTCGTCGCTTCAAGGTGATGGTCCATCTGGGCAACTACGCGCTCTGGCTGGCCGGGCTGTTTCCCGATTATATCGCGGCACGATACCTCCGCAAAGCCGGACCCGACGTGCGCTACTACGACACGATGGGCCGCCGCGGCTTCGGCATGGCCTCCGATCACTCCCTGGCGGAAGAATACGGGCTCGGCGCCGTCCTGCGCACCGCGGCCGAGCGGTTCTCCTCGCTGCGTGGCGCGCTCAACGGGGTGAGCGACCGGGTTCTCTTTCCCTGCACGGCTTCAGCCGACCGCCTGCTGCGCGACCACGGAATTCACTGAGCCACCGGCGCGCTCCACCAGCGCGCGGAACAAGCCGTGCTCCGGCGCCCGGGCCTCCGCGTGCATCTCCTCCGGGTGCCACTGCACTGCCAGCAGCCACGACCCGTCCTCCGCCGTCTCCACTGCCTCGATCAGTCCATCCTCGGTCCAGCCGCTCGCGAGCAGTCCCGGTGCGAGGTCCCGCACCGCCTGATGATGAAACGAGTTCACCACGACCCGGTCCCGCTCCAGCGCCATGGCCGCACGGCTGCCGGCCAGAATCCGCACCGGATGACTTCGATCGTTCCTCGCCGATGGCGGATTGTGGTCCACCGGACCGGGGCGCTCCGAGGGCAGGTCCTGATAGAGCGTGCCGCCCATGGCCACGTTGATCACCTGAATCCCGCGGCAGATGCCGAGGATCGGCAGGCCGCGCTGCCGCGCGGCGGCGAACAGCGCCAGCTCGAAGAGGTCGCGCTCCCGACTCGGCGCATGGCAGCGGGGAGACCGCTCGGCGCCGTACCAGGCCGGGTCCATGTCCTCGCCACCCGTGAGCAACAGCCCATCGGCGGCATCGAGCGCCCGCGCGGCCATGGCGGCGCCGATGAGCGGGCTGAGCAGCAGCGGCACGCCCCCCGCGCCGACGACCGAGGTGAGATAGGCGGCGTTGGCGCCGGTCCGCTGGGCGCCGTCCCACTCGCGGACCACACCGCTCACGGCTATACGGGGAGCGCTCATCGTGCCAGGGAGTCCGGGAAGAGGGGACAATGGGCGTCCTCCACCCTGGCGGGGTCGACCTGGATGCCGATCAGCGGCACCGTCGCGCCGCCGACCGACACGTTGCCCAGGCGCGGCGCGCCTTCGACCGGGTCGCCCTCGTAGAGCATGACGCCGCGGGTGCGCTCCTGCGGGTCCACCACCAGCACGCCGAAGCCCGGGCGCGCCTTGGCGGGCAGGCTGCCTTCGACTCCGACCACCAGGAGCGAGTCGGTCCGGCCGACGACGGCAGGGTAGGCATCGCCAGCCACCACGCGCACGACCAATCGCTCGGGGAGACGACGCGGAGGCTCGCTGAGTGTCTGGTTGGGAACGCCGAATTGGGTCAGCAGGGCCGTCGGTCCCGCCACGGCGGCAAGCCCGCAGGCGGCCCGGCTGCCACCTTCCCCGCCCCCGCAGGCGGCGGCAAGAGTGAGCACAACGGCGGACCAGGCACGGGGAAGCATTGGGACAAGATAACCCGTGAGCGGGCCCACATCACGGCGGCGACACGCGCCTTCCGCAGTCGGCGGGGGGCTCGACCGGGAACCCGGCCGTGGTGCTGGCGGTGGCCATGTGCTCTGCCTCGACAGGCCGAGCTCGTTCGGTGGGGGACTGGGACGACCAATTTCCAGGTGGACGACCCCGAAGTGCGGCGGCCGCTCGGATGAGACGAGTCGCCGTCCCGGAAATGCAGAAGCGGCCGGATTCCGACTCAGAATCCGGCCGCTCCACCGAACCAGGCGCACTAGTGCGCGGTCGTATCCGAACCCATCGTACCGGCGGTGGTGTCGGCCCCGGTGCCGGCCGGCGCCATACCCGTGTCAGCCGGTGCGGCGCCACCCGTCATCGCAGTGTCCGCCGTCGCGCCGGTCTCCGCGCCGCTGCCCGCGGCATTGTCATTGGGCTTGGGGCCGCACGCGGTGAGCGCGAAGGCCGCCACTGTGGCCAGGATCCAGGTTGTCCGCTTCATCGTGTACCTCCCAAGGGAAATGCCGCAAAACACGCAAGCTAGCCGCCGGCATGTGCCATCGGTGTGACGCGGGTCACTTTCCCGTGTCACGCTCCAGACGGGAAATCGCGCCTCGAAGATTGGCTCGGGCCGGCTGCTCGAATCGTGCACGGAAGTAGGGAGTCAGGTAGATGGGGTCCCACGCCAGGAAGCCTCGCAGCACGGCCGCGCGCTCACGGCAATACACCGCTTCCGGTACCCACTGATACTCGGCCCGGATCTCCCGGTCATAGCGGTCGAACTCGTCCGCCGGGCGACCCAGAATGGAAAGGTCGATGTCGCACAGCAGCCGACCGTCGGGGTCGTCAGGGCGCTCGCGATGCCGGGTCAGCAGGACCAGTCTGGCCACGCCCTGGCCTCGGCTCGTGGCGATGCCGAGCGTCGAGAGACGCTCGCGGGCGAGCTCGGCGCTGCGAGGCTCGTTGTCGTCCCGGCGGGGATCGTACACGGCATCGTGGAACCAGAGGGCGCATTCGACCAGGTCGCGATCGGCCCCGACGTCGGGAGCGATGTCGAGCTGCGTCAAGCAGTCGTCGAGGTGCCGAAGCGAGTGGTAGGCGCGCGCCGGCTCGGCCCACCAGGTCAACAGCTCCGTCGTCAGTGGGGTCGGATCGGCGGTGGCGCCGAGCCGCCGGGCGAGCGCGAGAAAGCGATCCGGACTCGGCGTCACCCGGCGAGGAACCAATCGGCCAGCGTCCGTCGGGTTCGCTGCCAGCGGGCGACGCGGGCCAGCGCGGGAAGCACCGCCGCCCGGGCGGGCCCGAACTGCAGCGTGCGCTCGAGTCGGTCGTGACGGCGCTTGACGCCGAGCCAGTGCCGTGTCCGCGCCGGCTGGTAGGCGGGGGAGAGGATGCCGCGCGCCACCTCTTCGCCGGTGAGCAGCGCGGCGTAAATCCCTTCGGCCGTGAGCGCGGAAGCGACGCCGGCGGCATCGCCGGCCAGGTGCACGTCTCCGGGGAAATGAAGTCCCTGAAACTCCACCTCGATGGTCGCTGCCTCGAATGGCGCCGCCCCGGCGGGCACACCCAGCGCGGCGATACGCCGGTCCAGGTATCGGCGCAGCGCGGCGGGGCGGATCTTCCGCTTGGACGCGACGGCACCGATCGAGGTGTAGTCGCAGTGGGGAAAGACCCAGAAGTATCCCCCCGCGAGACCCGGATCGACTTCGATACGCAGCGGCTCCAGGCGAACGCGGGGCACGTTGTACTCGGCGGCGAAACACTCGCGGGGCGACGGCACCCCCAGGGCGCGGCGGACGGCCGAATCCGTCCCGTCGGCCCCGATCAGGTGGCGCCAGCGAACGGGCTGTCCGGCGATGCAGGCGGTGCGCCGGGCCAGGTCGATGCCGGTGACCGGCGACCCGGGGCGCACGTCTGCCCCCGCCGCGCGGGCCCACTGGAGCTGGTACCGCCCCAGCTCGCGGCGAGGCACGGTGCGCACCATGGTGCGCTCGGGATGGAGTACACAAGAGCGCCCGTTGAACGCCACCTGGCCGACTCGCTCCAGACCGCAGTCATCGGGAAGTCCCAGTGGGCGGAGCAGGGCCACGGTCTTGCGGGTCAGCCCGCCGGCGCAGGTCTTGGGGCCGATCTCGGCATGCTTTTCGGCAACGACGACCTCGCGTCCGCCGTCGGCCAGGACCTGAGCGGCGCGAAGCCCCGCCGGTCCGGCGCCGATGATCAGGACGTCAATCGGGTCCACGCCGGATCCGCCCGCAGGCGCTCCGCCGCCGCCACCCGATCGGCGGCCGTAGGGTTCCGCGCGATGCCGGTCCAGCGCACGATCGCCCGAGCCCTCTTGTAGAGGTCGGACATCACGTGGCCGCGGGGCAAGCTCCGGGTCCGGGGCAGGATGTAGAAGTGCAGGTGTCGCAGCCGCTCGTTGAACGACATGACGTAGGTCCGCTCGGGGGCGACCACGCGCTCGGTCGCTTCCACCCCGGCCCGGAGGATCGGTCCCAGGGCCGCCGCTTCCTCGGGCGTCACCTGCGACAGCGACTCGACGTGGCGGCGCAGCTTGACCAGCACCTCGCCGGGGTCGGTCCAGGCGCCCGTGTGGTGACTCACCAGCCACAGGCCGTCATCATAGATCGGACCGCCGGGAGCGCTGAGCCGCCCGGCGACTTCGTCACAGATGGGGCATCCGGGAGCCGCGGTCATGGTGCGCCTTTCGAATCGAGTCTCACTGGTAGGCTATGCTGATCCGCCGACCCAGGGAAGAGGGCTCGCTTGACGGCTCCGTTTCCGACTCCTAACATTCGCTCTCCCAAGCGCATTGGTGCTTTCCGGCACCCGGCCGTCGGCGTCCGCCGCGGGCCGCATCCCGAGGTGTCATGCTCGAAGGGTTCAAAGCCCGTCTGGACCAGCTCTTTCGCGAGCGGGGTGGCGGCACCGCGGATTCGCGCGCGGTGGCCGCGGCATTGCGGGAGGCGCTGGTGGAGGGCAGGGCCGGCATCGTCTCGCTGCGGGAAGCGCTGGCCGTGAGCGAGCGTGAGCTCGCCGCGGAGCAGAAGCAGCTGGCCGACGCCGAGCGGCGCGGCCGGCTCGCCGCGGCGCTGCCCGACCAGGAAACCGTCACCGTGGCCGAGCGCTTCGCCGCCCGACACCGCGAGCGGATCACGCTGCTGGAGCGCAAGCTGGTGGTGCAGCGCGACGAGCTGGTGCTGGCGGAGCGCGAGGTGGAGGAGATGACCGCCCAGCTGCGGAGCGGCACCGCCACGGCTGACTCGATCCGCGCGGCGTGGCGTGATCTCGAGGCCGCGGGCGGCTCGATGCCGACCGACGATGAGCGCGTGGCTCACGAGGCCGACCGCCGCCGGCGAGACCAGGCGGTGGAGGAGCAGCTGGCATACCTGAAGCGAAAGCTGGGCAAGAAAGACTAAAGGAGTCTCTCGTGGCCGACGATACCCGGTTCTTCGGGCATCCCCGCGGGCTCGCCACGCTCTTCTTCACCGAGATGTGGGAGCGCTTCAGCTATTACGGCATGCGGGCGCTGCTCATTCTCTACATGACCGCGCCGCTCGCCGCCGGGGGCCTCGGGTTCGACACGGCCAAGGCCGCGCCGATCTACGCCATGTACGTGAGCTCGGTGTACCTCCTGTCCCTGCCAGGAGGGTGGCTGGCCGACCGGGTGCTCGGCCTCCGTCCCGCCGTCTTCCTCGGCGGCGTGGTGATCATGGCGGGACATATCTGCCTGGCGGTGCCGTCGCTCACCCTGTTCTACCTGGGCCTGGTCCTGATCGCCTGCGGCACCGGCATGCTCAAGGGGAACATCAGCGTGCTGGTCGGGAAGCTTTACGCCCCGGACGATGTGCGGCGCGACGCGGGATACTCCCTCTACTACATGGGCATCAACACCGGCGCGTTCATCGCGCCGCTGGTGACCGGCTGGCTGGCCCAGAGCGCGGGCTTCCAGGGCATGCTGTCCTCGATGGGGTTCTCCGCCGAAAGCTCCTGGCACTGGGGCTTCGGCGCCGCCGCGGTCGGCATGTTCTGCGGCCTGGTGCAGTACTCGCTGGGCGGCAAGTACCTCGCCGAGGACGGGCGGCATCCGATCCGGCCGTCCGACCCGGTGGAAGCGGCGCGGCTCGATCGACGGATCCGGGTCGGCGGACTCGTGGCCGCGGCGGTCGTCGTGCTTCTGGGTGTGCTGCTTTCCACCGGGACGCTGACGCTCGATCCCGAGGCGGTCTCGAGCGGGTTCAAGTGGTTCCTCATCGCCATTACCGTCGGGTTCTTCGCCTGGCTGCTGTCGAGCCGGCAGTGGACCTCCGCCGAGCGGAAGCGGCTGGTGGTTGTGACCGTGCTCTTCGTGGCGGCGACGATCTTCTGGATGGCGTACGAGCAGGCCGGCTCGACGCTCAACCTGTTCGCCGAGCGCAGCACCAACAACGTCGTGCTGGGGCACGCGTTCCCGGCCGCCTGGTACCAGTCGGTGCCGGCGCTGTTCGTCATCGTCTTCGCCGGTGTCTTTGCGGTGATCTGGCTCCGCCTGGGGCGCCGCAATCCGTCCAGCACCGCGAAATTCAGTCTGGCTCTCTTCTTCCTGGCGGGCGCGTTCGCGATCATGATCGGCGCCGCGGCGATCGCGGCCACGGGCGCGAAGGTGAGTCCGCTCTGGCTGGTGGCGTCCTACCTGCTGCAGGTCTGGGGGGAGCTGTGTCTGAGCCCCGTCGGCCTGAGCGCGATGAGCACCCTGGCGCCGGCACGGATTTCCGGGCTGGTGATGGGGGTCTGGTTCCTGGCTCTGAGTGTGGGGAGCTACCTGGCCGGCATGGCCGCCAGCGTGTACGAGACGATGCCGCTCACCATGCTCTTCACCGGGGTGACGCTGACGGCCATCGTGGCCGGCGTCGTGCTCCTGCTCCTGATCAAGCCGATCCAACGGATGTTGGCGTCGTGAGGGCGTAGAGCAGCACCTCGCCGACGTCGTCATCCTCCTGCGACGCCACCGGCCGCATGCCGACGTTCTCCGCCACCCGGAGGGCGGGCGTGTTCCACACCGGCGCGAGCGCGCGCACCTGGCGCACCCCACTCTGCCCGAAGGCCCATGCGATCATGGCGCGCACCGCTTCGGTGGCGTAGCCGTGGCCTTCGAACGCGGGGTACATCGCGTAGCCGATCAGGACCGCGCCGTCCGCGTCAGGAGGGCCGGCGAACGCCACCGAGCCCACCGCCTCCCGGGTCTCGCGCCGCACGACGAGCCAGTTCCACCACGGGGCCTCCGCCGGGGTCTGGCGCAGGCGGTCGCGGACGACCGGCAGGGCATCGGCCATGTACGGCGGCGGCGCCGGGTCGGCGAAGCGCGCCCCGGTGATCCGCTCCAGAGTGCCGGTGTCACCGGCCAGGAGCGCGTCCACGGCCGAGGCGGGCAGCGGCGTAAGGTCGAGTCGTTCGCTGCGCACCCGTGGCGGAGTCATCGGTTCTCCTCGACCTCGAACGTTCGAAAGGCGGAGCTTCGGGGCTCGGCGCCGTCGGTGACCTCGCGTACCCACCAGCGGTACTCGCCGGACGGAAGCGCGGAGGGCAGCGTGAGCGTGGTGTCGGGCGTGGTGTCGCTGCGAAGTACCTGGTGGTCCGCGCCCTGAATTTCCAGCACGTACGCCGGCGCCTCCGGGACGGGGTGCCAGGTAAACACCAGACTTCCGCGCTGGCCCGCGTCGGCCGCGGGGCCGGCCAGGACGATGTCGCCCCGCTCGCCACGCACCGGCTCCCCCGGACCCACCTGCGCTCGGACCAGGAACCCCGCCGCCACGGCCGCCGCAAGCGAAGCGGCGAGCGCC
>DATEIR010000169.1:0-35111 GCA_035278885.1 Gemmatimonadales bacterium
GGCGCGCAGGGTACCGTCCCTGCCATCATGGAGGCTGCATGCATCACCGACTGTTCCAAATCGTCGTCGCCCTCGCCCTCACCGGTTTCACCCGGACCACTTCTCCACTGGCCCAGGCACCGCTCCGCGCCGTGATCGTCGTCCGCCACGCGGAGAAGGCCGCTGCTCCCAAAGACAATCCACCGCTCAGTCCGGCCGGCACGGCCCGGGCGCAGGCGCTGCTCGACGCGCTTCGCGACGCCGGCATCACCACCATCATCACGACCGATCAGGTGCGGACCCGAGAGACCGCGGCGCCGTTGCTCGCGGCCTTGCACCTCGAGGGCGTCGTCGTCCCCCGAACCGAGGACCCGAAGGCCGATGCCGCGGCGATCCGCGATGCGGTCCGGAAGGCGGGCGGCACCGTCCTGGTGGTGAGCCATCAGCTCACGATCCCCCACATCATCGAGGACCTCGGCGGGCCGACGGTGCCGACCGTGTGCGACGTCGAGTTCTCGAATCTGTGGGTACTGGTGCCTGAGGGTGCGGCGGGGAAGCTCGGGCTGATCCGGAGCAGCTTCGGGGCGGCAGATCCGCCCGTCGGCCCTGATTGTCGGATCACCCCGGTGTCGCCGCCGTAGCCGTCACCACGTTCCGGGAGTGGAGGGCAGCGACCCCGAAGTGGCCCGGACCGCCGCCACGATCGCTGCGCTGTCCGGTCCAAGCGCATATGCCAGTCGTCCGGCCGGGCTCACGACATAGACGATGGCGGGATGAGACAGGTCGCCGCTCGCCTCGTTGCGCACCCGGGGCATCCGCCAGGCGCTGAGGGTGCGCTCGACTGTCGCCACGTCGCCCCCGAGCAGGTGCATTCCCTCGCTCAGCTCCCACCCGTCCGCCAGATAGGGCAGACGCGACGGGGTGTCGCGCCAGGGGTCCAGGGTTATGATGACCAGCACGGCACCCCGGTCGGCCAGGCCGCGCACCGCGTCGCGCGCGGCGCGCACGGTGAGGGGGCAGACCGTCTCGCAATGGCCGTATCCGAACGTGATGACGACCGGCCGGCCGCGAAACCGGTCCAGGGTGACGGAGTCGCCGTGCTGGTCTACCAGGCGCAGGGCGGGTACCGGATCGTCCACCCGGCCGGCCGCGACCTCTTTGGCGAGGTTAGGCCCGGTCCGGACGCTGAACGGCTCCCCGCGCACCTCGGCGACCAGCCGGGCGGCGGCGCCGACGCCGCCCACCAGCGCGACCGCGGTGCCCGCCAGGATCAGTCGGCCGGCCCACCACGCAGCGGCCGCGCGCAGTCCTTCCCGCAGCGCCTCGCCCCAGACCACGACCAGCACGCCCAGCATCCCGAGCGGCTCACCCAGAAGCAGGATCCAGCCGCCCGCGTCCGGCAGCCCACCGGGCGCGGCGCCGAAGCAGGCCTCCCGGGTGCGGGCCAGCCATTGCGGCGCCGCGGTCGTGAGGGGCCAGAGCGCGAGCGCCCACCAGGCCGCAGTGACGAGGAGGATGACGGCCAGGGCGCCCAGCGCGAGCGCGACCCGGCCGGTCATCGGCTCAGCCGATCTTCCAGACAAACGACAGCACCTTCCAGTTGACGAAGAAGTACAGCATGAAGGCCGCGAGGAAGACGAAAACCAGTACCAGGGTGCCTGGCGCCGGCCCCATGATCCCCCGTCCCGGCGCGTGCAGCGTGGCGTTGAGCTCGTCCACGTTGGCCGCGTGCCTCGGCGGGTGAGTGATCCCGCGGGGCACGCCGCGCATCTCCACGCCGTCGGTGATGGCGCCGAGCGGCTCGCCGAAGAAGACCGACTTGACCGCAACGGCCACGAAGCCCAGCGCGGCGGTAGCGGCGGTGAGCCCGCCCAGCGCCATGACGGCGAGGATCAGGTCCACCGCGGGATTGAACTGGACGTCGAACGGCGCCTGGCTGAAGCTGATGTCCCAGTGACGCCGCGGCACCCCGAAGCTACCGGCGAAGGTCATGAATATGGTGAAAAACAGCATCCCGCCGGCGAACAGGTAGGGCTGGATCCGGGCAAAGCCCCAGAACGCCACCTTCTTCCGGAACACCAGCGGGATGAGGTAGTAGGTGGCACCCATGAAAGCCATCGCCGTGCCGCTCACCACCGTCGCGTGGAAGTGTCCCGGCGAGCGCAGCGTGTTGTGCACGATGATGTTGATCTGCTCGGTGCCGATGGTCACCCCGGTGATGCCGCCCACGAAGCCGAACACCACCACGGAGAAGACCAGCGAGCTGAACCCGGGGTCGCCCCAAGGCGCCCGCCGGAGCCAGCCGAACAGGCCGGTGCCCACTCCGCGGAGCCGCTGCCCCAGCTCCATCCCAGCCGGCACGGTGAAGCCGTGGATCATGCTGGCCAGCACCGCCATGTACATGAAGTAGCTGGTGTTCACCACCTTCCACGCGGGGCCCATGCCGGGATCCACCAGCAGGTGGTGAGCAGAGGCCATGGAGATGAACAGGATGTAGAGCACGAAGGCGAGGCGGCTGATCTTTTCGTTGAGCACAACGGCGCCAACCGTGAGCGCGCCCAGCAGGTACCAGATCGCCACCATGGCAGCGACGTTGATCTGCTGCGACGAGTGGCCCAGGGCCCACCAGACGAGCCGGTACACCTCGGGGTCCACGTTCATGAGCCCGAGTGACCAGAGGAAGGTGGGAACGTAGATCGCCGCGCCGTGCAGCAGGGTGATGACGGCGATGATATCGGCCGTCAGCGCGCCGTAGACCACCAGAGGCAGCGAGCCCTCGTAGGTGTGCTCGCGCTTGGCGACGACCAGGTTGGCGAAGAAGACGCCGGTCACGATGAGCGCGCCCACCGCGAAGAGGATGATGCCGAGGTAGTAGAGCGGGTGGGCCCGAAGCGGCACGTAGGAGGTGAACAGCACGTCGGCCTTGCCGCTCCAGACGATCACCTCGGTGAGTAGCGCGCCCGCGGTCATCAGACCGAACGCGGCCCAGCTCAGCTTCGGCGCGGCCACCCGGGCATTGATCAGCGCGGTGCTGGTGAAGTGCAGCACCGCCATCTCGAAGAAGATGATGAAGAAGATCAGCATGCTCAGTCCGTGGGCGGTGAGCACGCGGTAGAACATTTCGGCAGGAAGCAGGTGCACCGCCTGCCACCGGGTCAGCACCAGCAGGATGGCGGCGATGGCGCCGATCAGGAGCGCCACCACCGAGACCACGGCGTTGGCCTTGACCAGCTGGTCCGCGGCCAGATGGATCCGCTTGCCGGTGACGGGGCAGAGCCGGAACCCCTCGGGCGTGAGCGGAGGCAGAGCCTGCGAGGCGGAAACGGTGCTCATCGGGCCTCCCCCGAGCGGGCGATCTCCCGGCCCGTGCTGTCCACCACGATGACCCGGCCGACCATGGTGTGGTGGCCGATGCCGCAGAATTCGTTGCAGATGATGCGGAAGTCGCCCGCGGCGGTGGGCGTGACCCGGAGGCCGTAGTCGTAGCCCGGGACCACCTGAAAGTTGACGTTCACCGGGAAGAGCGAAAAGCCGTGGTTCACGTCGAGCGAGGAGATATGGAGGGTGTACTCCGCCCCCTGGCGCAGCCGGAGGATCGGGGTCCACTGGAACGTCATCCCCGCCAGGTAGACGTCCGCGCCCGGCGGCGGCTCGACGATCGGCATCCCCCGGTCGTCCCCGACCTTGTACTGACGGATGAACTCCTGGGTCCGCTTGTAGAACGCGGAGGGGTCGGTGCGCCGGCGGATGCCGGAGGGGTTCTGCCCGCCCTTGAGATGCCACAGCGGCATCATGGCGAAGAGCACGATACACCAGCCGAAGGCGATGCCGACCCACAGCTTCTCGCTGCGATGCGCCGGCTTCCACCACACCCCGGTGGGCGAGTCGAGTCCGGTATGGGTCTCGGGAGTCATGGAACGCTCCTCAGGGCAGGGGCGAGCGGTCGAGGGTGAGGATCTCCCACAGTCCCCAGCCGGTGTAGAGCACCGCCACCACGACGACGCCGGCGATCAGGAGCAGGAACATGTTGTCGAAGAGCCGCTGGCCCAGCGGGACCGTGGTGGGCTCGCCCTCGGGCGCACGGGAGCCATGCGTCATGGCACCTCCTGGCGGGGACGTCGCGATGGTGTGAATCGGGAGCAACGCCACAATGCGAGCCTCGGACGATCCGCGCAAGCGGCTGACTCGGCCTTTCATACGGTCTTAATGATGCCTTCATACAAACCGCCGGGGCGACGGTTATTCTCTCTCATGGCCACCGCCAAGCAGCCTGGGCGCCGGCTGCTCGCCGCGGCCGACGCCCTCGCCAACCGGCTCTACGGCTCCTCCCGCAATCCCCTGTACCAGAGCGGCACCATCGCGGTGGTGCTGCTGCTGGTGCTCATCGTCACCGGCCTCTGGCTGATCTTCTTCTACAGAGTAGGCGCGCCCTGGGCATCGGTCCGGCGCATCACCGAGAACCCCTGGCTGGGGAACTGGGTCCGCACGGTGCACCGCTACGCCTCGGACGCCGCCCTGGTCGCCGTGCTGGTGCACGCGCTCCGCATGTTCCTGCAACGCCGCACCTGGGGTCCGCGGGCACTCGCGTGGATCTCCGGTGTCGTCCTGCTCGGGTTGGTGCTGCTCTGCGGCGTAACCGGCTTCGTGCTGGTCTGGGACAGCTTCGGCCGGGCGCTGGCGGCGGAGTCGGCGCGGATCCTGGACGCCCTCCCCATCCTCTCCGAGCCGGTGAGCCGGGCGTTCACCGGCGAGCGGCCGGTGCCCGGGACGTTCTTCTTCCTCACCCTCTTCATTCACGTCACCGTGCCGCTGGGGCTCGGGCTGGTGCTCTGGCTGCACGTCTCGCGGCTGGCGCGGCCGGTCCTGCTGCCGCCCAGGGCGGTCTCGCGCGCGGTGGTCATCGCCATGCTGGCGGCCGCGATTCTGGCGCCGCTCCGGATCGACCCGGAGGGAACGGCGTTCCGGCTGCCGGAGCGGCTCACGGTGGATTGGCTCTACGGGGGATGGCTGCCGGTGACGGCGCCGCTGCCGCGCTGGGGCGTGTGGGTCCTGGTCATCGCGGCCACCGGGGTGCTCCTTCTGGTGCCGCGCTGGACCCGGCCGGCGGAGGGGACCCGGCCGCCATCGGTAGTGGACGAGGCGATCTGCGTCGGCTGCTGGCAGTGCTCCTGGGACTGCCCGTACGACGCCATCAGCATGATTCCGCGGAGCGACGGCCGCGCCGAGGTCGTGGCCCGGGTGGATCCCGAGCGCTGCGTGAGCTGCGGGATCTGCGCCGGCTCGTGCGCGCCCATGGGGGTGGGACCGCCGGGGCGGGCCGGCCGGGACCAGCTCGAGCGGGTGCGGGGCTATCTGGCCGGCCCCGAGCGTGTCGCGGGGGAGATGGTCGCCATCGCCTGCTGGCAGGGAGCGGGCGCGGTGCTCCGGGCCGAAGGCGCAGTGCTCTACCCAGTAGACTGCGCCGGCAACCTGCACAGCTCGGTGATCGAGCTGCTGCTCCGCGGGGGTGCTGCGGGGGTGCTGGTGCTGCCCTGCCACCCGCGCGACTGTCGCAATCGCGAGGGACCCAAGTGGCTGGAGCAGCGGGTCTACGAGGGGCGGGAGGCGGAGCTGCAGGAGCGGGTGGACCGGCGGCGGATCATGGTGGCACCGGCGGGGCGGGCCGACGGCCCGGCGGTGGCCGCCACCGTGCGGCGGTTCTGGGAGGCGCTCGGCGAGCTCGACCGGGCCCAGGCGGGGGCGCTGGAGGCGACGGACCTCACCTGCGAGCAAGCGCCGGCCCGGCCGAAGAGCCGGCGATGAGCACTCCAGTGCGTCGGATCGCCGCCCTGCTGGTTCTGGCCGCGGCGTTGGCGCTGCTGGTGGCGCTCTCCCGCGCGCCGTGGCCTCGGCGCTCGGACCACGCCCTGCTGCGCCTGAGCTGGAGCGGCCGACCCGAGCGGATCGAGCGCTGCCGGGAGCTGAGCGATGCCGAGCTGGAGGAGCTGCCCGCCCACATGCGCCTGCGAGAGGAGTGCGAGGGACACTCCGCCCGCTACCGGGTCCGGGTGTGGGTGGGCGACTCGCTACTGTCGCAGGACACCGTCACCGGCGGTGGCCTCCGGGGTGACCGCGCCATCTACATGCTGCGCGAGTATCGGGTGACACCCGGGCGATACACGGTGGGAGTCGAGGTCGCCCGAACCGACAGAGTGGCGGAGGAGCCGTCGGAGGCCGAAGCGGAGCCGGAGAGCGACGACACCGCGAGCGTGCCGCTCGACCGGGCCCGCCGGGAACGGCAGGAGCACTTGCGGGAGCGGCTGGAGCGGCTGCCGCCCTCGCTGCGGCTGGACACGACGCTGCGGGTCGCGCGGGGGGATGTGGTAGTGGTGAGCTACGACCCCATCCGGCGGCGACTGGTGGCGATGTCGGGATCGGAGGTCGGGGAGCGATGAACCAGCGAGGAGGGGGGACACGACGGGCCGACAGACTCGCCCCTCAAGCTTCCAAGTCGGCATCGCGCTAACGCCGGTCCTCTGACCCGCACTTCACGGGCACGCCGCCGGCGTCTCGCCCGGGCTCGTCTCCCCACCCGCGGTCCGCTCGAACCGAAGCACATCCGTCACCGAGGCGCCCTGGCGGAAGTGCAGCGTCGCCTCGTCGCCCGAGACGGTCAGCGTGTCGGATGGGACCGTCCCCGCCCCGCTTGAGGTGTAGTAGAGCACCAGCGCCCGCCCGTTCCCCAGATCCTGGAATCCCCCGCCCCGGCGCAGGGGCACCGGCTCGCCGGCGCCGCGGTCGACACAGTATGCGGTCCAAGTGGTGCCTGGCACGAGACGGAGGAGGCCGCCGGTCATCTGACCTTGCAGCGCTTCGGACAGCGCGGGGAGGCTCTGGCTATTCACGGTCCGGAGCTGCCAGATACCTTCCACCGAGGACTGCTCCGGGCCGGACTCACCGCAGGCGAGGACGGCACCGGAAAGGAGGGCGAGGAACGGCTTGCGGAGCCTCACGAACTTGACGCGGTCATCCATTCCGGTACTCTGTCTCCATGATGCGTGAGTGGTTGATCGGCGTGGCGCTGATCGGCTCGGCGGAATCCGCCGTCGCACAGGAGCCGCGCGCCACCGTCGCCCTGCCGGAGCTCCACTGGCGTTCGGACGGCATCCTCGGCGCCGCCTCGCTCGCCGGCATCGTCATCGGCCTCGAGCTGCCGGTCACCCGCCGGGACGTCCCCGCGCAAGGCCTGGATCCTTCGACCATCGGCTGGCAGATCGACCGGGATATCGTCGGCCATCCCAGCACCGGCGCCGATAACGCCAGCGACGCCTTCCTGCTGGCGACCCTGCTCGCCCCGCCGGTGCTCGCCTGGGCGACACAGCCCGGGGTGCATGGCCTCGACCGCTTCCGGCGGCCGGTCGCGCTCTACGGCCAGTCGCTGCTGCTGGCCGAGGCCGTCGTCCAGCTGGTCAAGCCGGCCGCCGACCGCGCGCGACCGTTCACCTATCTGCCGGCGTCGGAGCGGCCAAGCGACGGGAGCTACGACGTCACCTCGCGGGACGCGTTCGTGTCCATGCCGTCCGGGCACTCCGCCCTCGGCTTCGCCGCCGCGGCCTACGCGGCCACCGATAACCTGCTCGTGCGCCCGCAGGCCGGGACGGCCGAGCACGTCGCGGTAGCGTCGCTCGGCGCGCTGCTGGCCGGGTTCACCGGGAACCTGCGGATCAGAGCGGATCAGCACTTCCCGACCGACGCGCTGGTCGGGAGCCTGATCGGAACGGCGAGCGGGGTATCGGTGCCGATGCTGCATCACTATCTGTTGCCGGATGGCCGCCGAGCGCCCCACCCCGGAGCTCATGCCTGGCTGGTGAGCGCGGGAGGGTATGTGGTGGGGACGGCGCTGGGCGTGGGGCTCGCGAATCTGGCGTACTAGACTCGCGCGGCGAAGTCAGGCGATAGCCCGCCTTCGCCACGCTGGCCACGTAGCCCGCCTGCTCCGCCCGATACCCCAGCTTCCGCCGCAGCATCGCGACGTGCGTGTCGACCGTCCGGCTGCTCACCCCCTCGCGATACCCCCACACCTCGGTCAGCAGCTCGCGCCGGGTGACGATCCCGCCCTCGCGCGCCACCAGCGCGCGGAGCAGATCGAACTCCTTGGGCCGGAGCGCGAGCGGCCGGCCCGCCTTCCGCGCCTGGCGCTCGGCGGGGGCGAGCTCGAGGTCGCCGAAGCGGAGGACCTCCGGCGGCGCGCGCCGGCGCTCGGCCTCCCACCGTGCGGCGCGGGCGTGGGCCCGCACCCGATCCAGCGTGGCGCGGAAGCGCTCCTCCTCGAACGGCTTCATCAGATAGTCGATGGCGCGGACGTCGAAGGCCTGCCGGGCGTAGCGCTCGTGCGCCGTGACGAAGACGACGGCCGGACCCGCCTCGTCCTTTTCGGCCAGCCCTTCGGCCACCGCTAGGCCGCTCACCTCCGCCATCTCGATGTCGAGGAACACCACCTCCGGAGGATCCGCCGCGATCGCCTCGCGCGCAGAGGTCCCGTCGCCACACTCCGCGACCAGTCGCAGATCCGGCTGACGGGCCAGGAGCCCGCGAATCCGGGCCCGGGCCAGCGGCTCGTCGTCCACGATCATCGCCCGAATCGGCGCGGTCATACCGGCGCCATTACTCCCACTCCGGCCGGCCGGAGCGGGATGCTGAGCGCGCAGACGGCGCCGCCGCCGTCCGCGGCCGAGAGCTCGATCTCCTGGGCGGCACCGTAGAGCTGGCGGAGGCGCGCCCGGGTGACGCCGAGCCCAACGCCCTCGCGGAGCGGCCGGCCCGACGGCAGACCGACCCCGTCGTCCCGCACCGAGAGGTGCAGACGTCCGGCGCCGGCGCGGGCCACGACCTCCACCCGCCCCGGCGCGGTACGGCGGGTGATGCCGTGGCGGATGGCGTTCTCGACCAGCGGCTGCAGGATGAGGTGGGGCACCATCGCCTGCCGTGCCTCGGGCTCGGCCTCGATCCGGATCCGGAGCCGGTCGCCGTAGCGGGTCTCCTGGATCTCGACGTACCGGGCGAGCAGCGCCAGCTCCTCCTCCAGCGTGGTCTCCACCCGGTTGCCGCTCCGGAGCGTGAGCCGGAGCAGCTCGCTCAGACGCGCGAGCAGCCGGTCGGCGCGAGCCTGGTCTTCCCAGATCAGGGCGGAGACCGCGTGCAGGGTATTGAACAGGAAGTGGGGCTGGAGCTGCGCGCTCAACACATGCAGCCGGGCCTCGGCGAGTTGGCGGGCGTACGTCGCGGCGGCGATGCCTCGGCGGCGGGACTCGTGGGCATGGGCCGCGGCCATGGTCGCCGAGATCACTATACAATAGAGAAGGAGGTCCGGCCCGAGGTACCGGATGACTCCGTGCCGCGCCGCGGCGATGACGCCGCCGGGCGCCTCCGACCAGGGGAGCAGGCTCTCGAAGGCACCCATCAGTGCGCCGCCCACGACCACGAACCCCACCGCCCCCGCGCCGTGGAGCAGGATGGCTCGGCCACGTGAGGGATGGAGAGCGCGGACCCGGATGGTGGCCGCGGCCAGCGGCGGGGTCAGCAGGGCACAGGGCCACCAGCTCGCGAGCTGACTGCCCACGATCCGGAGGAACGGCTCGGGCACGCCCAGGAGCCAGTATTCGACCGTGAAGATCAGCGCGAACGCGGTCCAGAACGCGAAGCCCGCGAGGAACAGGCGGCCCGGCGCCACGAGGTCGCGGAGCCGGGCGATGGGGAGGTCGGAGTCGTCGGGCCGGGTCATCGGAGGAGGGGACGTCCGGAACCAGCCGGGCGGCACTCAGGGTTGGCCGGGCAGCTCGATCGGCGTGAAGGTCCTGGTCTCCAGGAGCTGGCCCCAGCAGTAGATGATGCCGTCGGTGGTGAGCCCGCAGCTCTGGCTCGCCGTGCCGGCGTCCAGGGCGGTCCAGGTGTGGCCACCGGCGACGAGCGCCGGCACCAGGCTCGCCGCCGTGTTGCCGGTACCGAGCTGGCCTCGGCGATGGTCCCCCCAGCAGTAGGCATCCCCGGTGGTGACGATGCCGCAGCTCCAGGCCGCTCCGGAGCGCACCTCCCGCCACTGGAACTCGCCCGCCACACGCGTGGGCTCCGGGTGCGGGAAGCTCGTGCCGTCGCCCGGCATCGGCCCCCAGCAGTAGGCCACCTTCGTGGTCGTCACCCCGCAGGTGCGGCCCGACGGCGTGTCGCCGGCGCCGCCGGCAGAGATCGAGTCGAAGAACAGATCGCCGTCCACCGGCGTGGGCTCTGGCCGGTTTTCGATGGTGCCGTCACCCAGCTCTCCCTCCGCGTTCCTGCCCCAGCAATACGCCTTCCCGCCCGTCGTCACGGCGCAGGTGTGCCACGCGCCCGCGCTGATGCTCCCGAAGGTGAGCCCGCCCAATACGGCGACCGGCTCGAGGCTGCAGGGATCGCGCTCGCACTGGTCGGTGGACGGCGCGCCGAGCTGGCCGGCGCTGTTGAGTCCCCAGCAGTAGGCCGCGCCGGCGGCGGTCAAGGCGCAGGCATGGGAGGCGGAGACACTGATGGAGGTAAAGGTCAGGCCGCCGGCCACCGGGGCCGGAATGCTGCTCGTATCGGCCGACCCGCCGCCCAGCGCCAAGCCGCGTCCGCCCCAGCACTCGGCGACACCGGCCGGGGTGAGACCGCAGCGGAACCCCACGCCGGCCTCGATGGTGGTGAACGCCGGAGCCAGCTCCGGTCCGCGGGGCCACAGCATTTCCGCGCCGCCATGGCCGCTGGGCGTGGCGAGCTCCCAGCAGAGCCCGATCCCGTCGCCGGTGACGGCACAGGGAAACCCGTCGCCGGTGCTGACGCTGGCGAGCGTCGGCGGAGCTATCACGGCCAGCTCGGAGCTTCCCGTCACCCCTTCGACGGTGGCCTGCAGGGTGGTCGTGCCCGTGCCTACAAGCTCGAGGCTGAAGTTGAACGGCTCTTCATGCAGCGCCGCGACGGCCGGGTTGGAGGAGGACCAGTCCGGCTGCCGATCGTTGAAGATCCGATCGCCCTCGCTATCGAGGAGGTCCCAGGAGAGGCGGAAGCTGTCGCCCACTACGAGCACGCGGCTCCGCGGGTCGATCACCACCTCCGCGATGGGGAGCTCGTACACGGTGAGCTCGGCGTTGCCCGTCACCCCGTCCACCGTTGCGGTGACATTGGCGACGCCCGGGGTGACCGCGGAAACGAGCCCATCCCCGTTCACTGTTGCCGCGCCGGCCCCGGCCCAGGTCACCGCCTTGCCCAGAAGGCTCCTCCCTTCCGCATCCTTCGGTGTGGCGGTGAGCTGAAGCGTCTTGCCCGCCTTCAGCGAATCCTTCGACGGGACCACCTCGACCGAGACGACGGGGTTGGCCGTGACCGTGATCTGGGCCGAGGCGTTCATGCCACCGATGATGGCGACGATAGCCGCCGCGCCGGCGCCGACACCGAGCACGGTGCCGGTGCTGTCTACCGTAGCCGCGGAGACGTTGGTGCTGCTCCAGACCACTCGCCCGCCGGTGACCTCCCGCCCGGCGGCGTCGCGGGCCGTCGCCTCGAGCTGGAGCGTGACCCCCACGGCGACGGTGCCGGCGGCGGGCGTGACCTCGACCGTCGCCACCGGCCCCGGCGCACCGGCTGGCTCATCAGGATCGTTGGAGCAGGCGGAGAGGGAGATGGCTGCGAGCAGGAGCAAATGGCGAAGAGCGATCGAAGGCATTGAGCAAGGTAGAGCGCGGCGCCGCTGCGCGCGAGACGAGGCGAACAGCGGCGCTGCACCCTTTTGCACCTATCAGTTATGACGTGCGCGCTCGCGGGGGATCACGGCGCCGGGCGGCTGCTCCCGAAGTCGGCCACGAACCTCCATTCGCCCGTGTTCTGCTTCTGCCAGATGGTCAGGTATTTGGTGTAGAAGCTGACGTCCGGAAGGATGAACGAGGCGTCACCCACGGTGAACCCGAGGTCGCCGCTCTCGGCCGCGCTGCCGAGCCGGGGAACCCAGCTCACATGGTCGTCGGGCGTGGCGGCGAACGCCTCGCCGATCGCGGCGGGGCCATAGACGAACTGCCCGCCGCCCACCGCGATGCCGTCCGGCGCGGCATACGCCTGAAACGCGACACCGAGGGTGCGCTCCAGCGAGGCATCGGAGAAGGCCTGGTCCACGGCGAGGAGCTGCTCGGTTTGGGTGGCCGCGTCGGTGTTGGGGAAGTTACGGCGGTGCTTGGTGTCGGGAGTGCCGAACCCATCGGGGATCGGGAGGGCCTGGGGGCCACCGGAGCTGACGTTCATCGCGGCGACCTGCCAGTCACCGGAGCCGCCGCGCTTCCAGTAGATCAGCGCCATCCCGGGCAGCTCGAGCGGGCCGGTGCCGATGTTGATGGTCACGCTCCCCTGGGTCCAGCTGTAGCCCTGCGAGCCGTCGTTGGAGACATCCGACTTGATGGTCGTGAAGGAAAGCGCCGAGGGCGCCACCGGATCGCCGGTCAGGAAGGCGGCGATCGCGCTCTTGCCGATCACCATGTTCGTTCGGGGTGAAAGAAAGACGGCGTCGTCGGCCAGCGCCGCGGTGAGCCCGGCGGCAACCCCGCCGTTCCCGATCGCCTCGGACAGCGCGTCGGACGCGGCGGCGAGGGCGGCCCGCTCCTCGCGCAGGTCGAGGTGGGCGCGCCGGCTTGCCTCCGAGGATAGCGTGGGCGACGTCGCCGGGTCGGGGGAGCCATCGCAGGCAGCCAGCAGCGCGGCGACGGCACACAACACGAGGGGAATGCGCATGGGGCGGATCTCCGGAGAAGGCCTTAGGTGGACCTGCTTTCCGGAGACGTCGGCGGGGGGCGCCGGGATGTTAGAGAAATGTTAAACGAAGGGGATGGGTTGACCGGATGCTGTCAGCCGTTGCGCGGGTGTGCACATGAGCGTGTGCGGCCGTTCACCACGAAGACACGAAGGACACGAAGGATTCGTCCATGGCTGGAGATCGCAACATGACGCGTGGGAGGGGTTCCGGCTGGGAATTTTTTGTAGGTTACCCACAAAAGCCCTTGGATAAACCGCTCTGTCGCGGCATGAGACGCATGCCGGCCCAACCAAGGAGTCCTTCGTGTCCTTCGTGTCTTCGTGGTGAACAGCCGCACATTACCCGCTTTGCACGCCGCGCGACGCTGCCGCGCATCCGTACGACCTGATCAGCTACGGATGAGCCCCGATGCCGGTCAGCTCACGGCCGATGTTGAAGAGCGCCTGCACCCCGAACGACAACGACGTGCTGGTCACGACGCTGGTGACTCCGCGATCGTGCTGCCAGGCCATTCCGGTGAAATTCTCGGCGTAGTGTGCCGCGAAGCGAGGTACCGCCAGCGCTCGGCCGCCTCCGTCGCGCGGGTCGGTGAAGGTCTCGACCAGCGCGTGCGCGACGCGCGGAGCGAACCCGCTGCACTCGCAACGGTGGTAGCGCGAGTCCGTGCCGAGGTGCATGGCCGCGGCAAGGCCATGGCGGACGCTGAGTCCCACCGCGCGCTTGGTGGCCCGATACGCCAGCTCGTCGGAGAAGTCGACACGATCGCCATACCGGGCGCGCTCCAGCGCGGCGCCGCCGACCATCCAGGCAAGCGCGTGCGGATTGGCGAGCTCGTTCAGGTACGCGGTCTCGCGGGCGCTCCTGGGCGTGACGCGGATGGGGGCGGGGGTCTGGGCCGTCGTTCTGGCCGCCGCCATGGCCGCGAGGGCCACGGTCATGGCGCAGCACCGCGTCGCGCGGCGGGGGACCCTCCAGCATGAAACCTTCACAGCGTGGCTGCCTCTGCTTGGCTGACGCAATCAGGGGAACCGGCGAGGTCCGCCGGGCCAGGAAGGTAACCCGGTCACCCCTGAAATGGTTCTGGGCCGCCTTGATCTCGCATCGCAAGTCGTGGCGACGTGCCACGTTGGGCCCCTATCAGTGTCTGCGTGTTGCAGGGCCCTCGGCGGCCGGGACGCTGTACGGCATCCGCCAGCGAGGGGACGAGCCGAGCGTGCCCGCGGCCCAAGTGTTAACGTGGGGACCGAAATCGAAATCCCGGAGGACCCTTCCAGGAGAGCGACCATGACTACCGCCGCCCCCGTTTCCACAGCCGCCCTCGCCCAGGAGCTGGTGAGCCTCTGCCGGGCCGGGAAGTACCTCGACTGCGTCGCCAAGTTCTACTCCAGGGACATCGTGAGCGTAGAGCCCTTCGGCACCGCGGAGAAGCCCGCGGAGATGCGCGGCATCGACGCGATCCGGGGCAAGAACCAGCGGTGGGTCGAGAACATGGACATCCACAAGGCCGAGATGGTCGGGCCGTTCGTCGGCGAGGACCAGTTCGCCGTACGGTACGACTTCGACTTCACCGTCAAGCAATCGGGCCGGCGGATGCAGCTGAGCGAGATGGGGCTCTACACGGTCAAGGACGGGAAGATCGTGCGGGAGCAGTTCTTCTACCACATGCCGGGGGCCTAGACACTCGAGTCAGGACGCCGCGGCACGGCTGGGGGCGCGCGACGGGACGCCGGTGCATTCGCATGGCTCCGGTACCGAGCCGCTCGCGGCGTCATACCGCGGCCGGGCTGACGGTCGCGCCCGCGGCGGTCGAGCCCCGCCGCGCGAAGAAGGTGTGCAGCTGCGCCACGACCGCCGCTCCTTCCCCGATCGCCGCCCCCACCCGTTTGACCGAGCCGCAGCGGACGTCCCCGACGGCGAAGATCCCTTCGACACCGGTCTCCAGCGGCAGCGGAGCCCGCTCGGTCGAGCTCACCTCGGCGCCGGTCCGGATGAAGCCGCTCGGATCGAGCGGAACGCCGCAGCCGGCCAGGCAGCTCGTGGTCGGATCGGCGCCGGTGAAGAGGAACAGGTGCGCGAGCGGGACCTGCTCCTCGAGGCCGCTCCGGCGGTTACGCCACCGCACGGTAGTGAGACCATGGTCGGGAGTGCCGAACAGCTCTACGATCTCGGTATCGCAGAGGAGCGCGATGTTGGGCGTCGCCGCGATCCGATCGATGAGGTAGCGCGACATCGTACTCGCCAGGCCCGGCCGGCGGACCAGCAGGCGCACGGTGCGCGCGTGGCTGGCCAGAAAGACGGCGGCCTGACCCGCGGAGTTGCCTCCTCCTACCAGTGCCACATCCTCGTTCTGGCACAGCCGAGCCTCGACCGGCGACGCCCAGTAGGAGACGCCGCGGCCTTCGAACCGCGCGAGGTCGGGAATGTCCGGACGACGGTAGCGCGCGCCGGTGGCGACGACGACCGCGCGCGCCCGGATGTGCCGGCCGTCGGTCAGCTCGAGGATGTGCACCGGATCCGCACCGGTGCGCTCCGAGGTGCAGTCCACCCGCCTGACTTCGGTGGACAGGCTGAACTCGGCCCCGAATTTCTGGGCCTGGGTGAAGGCGCGTCCCATCAGCGCCTGGCCCGAGACCCCGGTCGGGAAGCCGAGGTAGTTCTCGATCCGCGCGCTGGCGCCGGCCTGGCCGCCGAAGGCGACGGCCTCCAGCACCACGACGGAGAGGCCCTCGGACGCGCCGTACACGGCGGTCGCCAGCCCGGCCGGCCCCGCGCCGACGATGGCGACGTCGTACGGCTCCTCCCGAAAGCTCGATGCCACCAGCCCGACGGCGCGCCCCAGGTCATGCTTGGTGGGGTTCTCCAGCACCGTTTGGTCGGACAGGACCACGAGCGGCAGCTCCACCTTGGCCGACGCGAAGCGCGCCAGCAAGGCCGAGCCGTCCGGATCCTGATCGGGATCGACCACCCGGAAGGGCACCCCATTGCGCTCGAGGAAGCCGGACAGCCGGGTCACGTCGGGGGACCTGCGGGCGCCCAGGATGACCGGCCCACCGAACCCGATCTCGATCAGCGCGACCCGGCGCAGCATCAGCGCGCGAAGGATGCGCTCGCCCAGCTCGGCCTCCGCGACGAGCAGCGCGCGGAGCGCCTCCGGGGGAATGAAGATCGCCTCCACCTCGTCGATGGCGCGGGCATCGATCACGCTGAGCTCGGGCCGTCCGGAGAGCTGCGCGATCTCGCCGACGACCTCGCCCGGGACGACCTCCGACATCTCCTCGATCGGCGCCCCGATCAGCTGCGCGAACGCCGCAACCGGCACCGGCTTGCCCAGCACGTCGCGCGGCACGATCCCGACCCGCCCGGAGAGGATCACATACGTCCCCGCGACCGCTTCGCCCGCCCGGAACAAGAGGTCACCGGCCGGGAATCTCCGGAGCTCGCCGAAACGGCGGACGCGGTCGATCTCGCCCTGGGACAGGACCGGAAACATCTGATTGAACCGCGACGCCAACGCCGCGTTGGAGGTGTTCTCCGGTGGCTCGAAGTCGCTGCGCTCTTCCTGATTCGGCACTTCCGACCTCCGAGAATTGGTACGCTGGAGGCGAATAGTATCACGGTTGCCGGCAGCCGTTATCCCGGTGGAAGGGCGGGCTCCTGCGGCGCTCTTGGCACGAAGCACACGAAGGCAACGAAGGCCACGAAGAAAGCGTGACCAGCACCAGACGAGCATCCCGCTGCCGAATGCTCACTCCACCTCGTACGGCGACTGCGGCGCACCGTCTCTCGAGGACTCGAGCAGCACGGTCTCCAGGTCGAGATCCCGCGGCACCCGCCGGAGCACGTCGTCCCGATCACGCCCTGGTCGCGCAGGCGCACCAGGGTTTCCCGCTCGTCTGCTGGGGAGCGAATCCGGGCGAGTGGGGCCCGGTGACGCCGGGCATGGTCGTGCGTATATGGAGGTATGAAGAACCCGAAGGACCCGCCCCCCGAGCTCGAGGCGCTGGACCGGCGCCTCTCCGAGATCCGCTTCCAGCCGCGCGCCTCCCTGGGCCCCGAGATCCTGGGCCGCGCCCGGCGGGGCGAAATGCCCGGTGGGCGGCGGATCTTCTCCTGGCACGCCCGCTCGCTGGCGGCCCTGGCGGCGTCGCTCCTTCTCCTCGTTGGCCTCGGGCTCTATCTCCGTCCCACGAGCTCGGTGGTGGTGGACCGCTGCTGCTACGATCTCGATGGCGGCGGCGTCGAGGACGACGGCGTGCTGATCGTGGCCGAGCGGGATGCACAGGTGCACCGGCTCCGGGTCTACGAAGACCGGGACCATTCCCGCCATTCCTCGCCCGGCGACGTGGTGCGTCTCGACCGGGGCGGCAGCCCCGCCATGCGCACCGACCCCGCCGAGGGTCTGGTGACCACCCGGCACTGCTGCATCGACCTCGACGGCGGCGGCCCCAGCGACGACGCATTGCTCGTCATCGGGGTCCCGCCCGACCGGGTCGTCATGGCCGCCATCTACGAGGACCGCCCCGGCGGCCCTCGACGGCAGGACCACGACCTGCCGCTCCGCTAGCCTGGTTTCGCCTACCTGCCGAGAGATTCGTTCATGCGTCTGCGTGTCCTCCCGCTCGCCTGCCTGCTCCTGCTTCCCGCGTCGCTCGCGGCGCAGCAGCCCGACACCACCAAGGCCGACACCACCGTCCACGAGCTGCCCCCGATCGAGGTGGTGGGCAACATTGCGCCGGCGGCCGGCCCGACGATCGGCTCGGGGGTGCCGGCGCGGGTGACGACGCTGGACCAGAGCCAGGTGGATGCCTACGAGCCGAGGATCCTGTCCGACGCGCTCAAGACCGTCGCGGGCTTCTCGACCTACGACGACGTCGGCAGTCCGTACAAGCTCAACCTCTCGAGCCGAGGCTTCTTCTCCTCACCGGTGGTGGGCTTGCCGCAGGGGGTGGCGGTCTTTCTCGACGGCGTGCGGATGAACGAGCCGGAGGCGTCGCAGGTCAACTTCGACCTGCTGCCCATGGATCACATCCAGCGGATCGAGATCCTCTCCGGCAACGGCTCGTTGCTGGGGCGCAACGCGCTGGGCGGCGCGGTCAATCTGGTCACCGCGAGGGGTACCGGGCCGACGTCCGGCACCATCGAGCTCTCCGGCGGCAGCTTCGGGGCCGCGCGCGGTGAGGCCCACGCGAGCGGGCTGACCAGGGCCGGCATGGACTGGTACGTCGGAGGGAATTACAACCGGGAGGACGGCTGGCGCGACGTCACGGGGGCCCAGGGCTACCAGGGGTTCTTCAATGTCGGGAAGCTGGGCGAGACCGCCGGTATCCGGCTCCAGGGCTTCTACTCCCGCGACAGCACGCAATCCGCCGGCTCGCTGCCGGAGTCGATTTTCGCGGAGACCCCGGACTCCAACCTGAGCGCGGGCGACTACGACAAGCTCTGGGCCTACCAGGGCTCGCTCCAGGCGTACAAACAGTTCGGGCTCAACCGGGCGTCGGCGACGATCTACTATCGCCGCCACCGCGCCGAGCGCTTCAACGTCAACCAGGCGGACGATCCGGATGCCTTCGGCATCAGCTACAACAACAGCTTCGGGTACACGGCCGATTATCGCTGGACCACGCTGCTCGACGAGCAGACGTCCCTGAGCGTGCGCGGCGGGGTGGATGGCGAGGTCACCAGCGTCGACATCAACATCTTCGCCGACTCCACCAAGTTCGGCACCGGCCGGAGCCAGACCACGCTGGTGCACAGCCCGCTCTGGGACCTGGCGCCGTTCCTCGCCACCGACCTCGTCCGGGGCAAGGTCACGCTCTCGGCCGGCGCGCGGTTCGACTACGTGCACATGCCGTTCGAGAACGAGCTGGACCCGACGAGAGACACCACCGCCACTTACAAGCGCGTCAACCCGCGGATCGGCGCCAGCGTGGAGGTCGTCCCGGGCGGCTCGCTGTTCGCATCGTGGGGCCAGGCGTTCCGGGCGCCGGCGGTGATCGAGAACGCCTGCGCCGACCCGGAGGCGCCCTGCCCGCTGCCCTTCGCCCTGGGTGACGATCCGCCGCTCGAGCCGGTCAAGGCCAGCACTTTCGAGACCGGTTTCCGTTACGGGAACGCCGGCTGGTCCCTTTCCGGCTCGGCGTATTACACCGACGTGAAGGACGACATCTTCCTGAGCCCGTTCGGCGACGAGGACGAGCCCGCGGGGAGCACCATCGACGGCTTCTTCGTGAACCTCGACAAGACCCGGAGGGTCGGCGTGGAGGCGTCCTCCGCGTACACCTTCCCCAAGGGCCACTCGGTCTACCTCAACTACTCCTATACCAGGGCCACCTTCGAGAGCCCGGCCGAGATCTTCTCGATCCGCTCGGCGGAGGACGCCGACGGCGATTCGGTCATCAATCCCTTCCCGACCGGGAACGCGGTCACGCCCGGGAGCCGGTTTCCGCTGGTGCCGGACCACCAGATCAAATTCGGCGGCCTGGCGCGGGTCGGGCGGTACGTCTCGGTCGGCGCCGACGGCCGCTACACCGGCAAGCAGTGGCTCCGGGGCGACGAGGCGAACGTCACCAGCCAGCTCGACGGCTACTTCGTCGCCGACGCGCGGGTGGAGGTCGAGTTCGGCCGCTGGGAGATCAACGGCATCGTCACCAACCTCTTCCAGGACGACCATGCGATCTTCGGGACCTTCAACATCAACCAGGGGAATCCGGACGGCCTGACCGTCGAGCGGTTCCTGACGCCGAACGCCCGGCGGTCGTTCCGGCTCGTGGTGCGCACGACGATCGGCGGCCCGGCGCCGCGGCGGGCGGGCGGGGATGTCGATTAGCCGGCGGGTGTAGATGCGGTCCTCCGCTGCGCCCGCGGAGATCGTGCGGCCGGTTTTACCACGAAGACACGAAGGCCACGAAGGACACGAAGCAAAAGCGTGATGGTGAGGTGCACACCCACAAATCACTGCTGTTCTTCGTGACCTTCGTGACCTTCGTGTCTTCGTGTTCAACCGCCGCAGGAGTTCCCGAGCCGCATCGGCGTCCCGACCTGTACCCCGGCCGCCAACGAGATCATCCCCTCGGGAGACCGCGCGACGACCCCCCGGACGCCGGCATTGTAATGGAAGACACGCAAGTCGAGGGTGCGAGCATGAAGGCATGGAACATGGGCCTGGCCGGCCTACTGGGGGTGGCGGTGGCGTGCGCGGGGGCACACCCCGCGCCTCCCCCATCGCCGGTACCGAACACGGCGTCGGCGGAGTCCAAGGGACGGATCCCGGTAGAAGTGGACAATCAGAACTACAGCGACATGGACGTCTACCTGCTGGACCGTGGATCCCGCGTGCTGATCGGCTCGGTCAACGGGCTGACTCAGTCGACCCTGCTGCTTCCGGCGGGGGCGACCGGCACCGACGGGCGGGTGCAACTGCAGGCGGATCCGATCGGAGCGGTCAGTCCAATCCGTACGCCGCAGCTGCTCGTCGCGCCTGGGGAGAGGGTGTTCTGGACCATCGGCACCGGTCACGCTGATTCCTACGCCTCGGTGGGATAGGGCGCGGAGGTGGCGGGGACGCGGGGGCGCTGGGGTTGGTGGGCCGTCGCGACTCTCGCGTTGACGGGTGTTGCCTGCAACGATCCGCTGGCGCCGACGGATGAGACCCACGCTCCGCCGGTCGTCATCAAGCCCGCCGACACCGACAGCAACCAGGCCTCGATCCTCGCCGAGAACCGGCGAGCGGGCGATGCGGGCTGGAAGGACAAGGGCCGGTCCATCCCGTCGTTGCTCGCCATGTGGGCGAGTCCCTACGCGGTGAGCGGCGGGGACACGCTCGACGTCTACATCCACGCGGTGGCGGAGACGATCGACCTCCAGGTCTATCGTCTGGGATGGTACGGCGGCGTGGGCGGCCGGCTGGTGGATTCGCAGACGGGGCTCCACGGCGGCACCCAGCCGCGCTGCGGCGAGCCGTGGTCGGGCATCGTGGCCTGCCCATGGCGGGTCACCACCCGCCTGGTGGTGCCGACCGATTGGGTCGGCGGCGTGTACCTGCTCAAGGCCCGGGACGGCCGCGGGGACATCTGGTCGTACCCGTTCGTGCTCCGCTCGGGCGAGGCCCACCGCTTCACCGCGGTGATCAACCAGTTCACCTGGCAGGCCTACAACAAGTGGGGTGGCGCGAGCTTTTACACCTTCCTGCAGACCAGCACCCGCTACACCTACCCCCGGATCTCCTTCGACCGGCCCTACCTCGACCAGGGCGGGATGACCGCGACCGGCGGCCCCGACGAGGCCGGGGGCAGCAACGATCTGCCCGCGGTGCGCTGGCTGGAGGCGAACGGCTACGACGTCGGGTACGCTTCGGACATGGACCTGGCGGACAGCTCGGCCGACCTGCCGACCCCGCATGCCCTGCTTTTCGTCGGCCATGACGAGTACTGGACCTGGAACGAGTTCGATCGGGTGCAGGCGCTCCGCGACGCCGGCACCCACCTCGCCTTCCTCTCGGGCGACAACGCGGACTGGAACATCCGGGTGAGCGCCGGGACGGTCACCGGACGCCGGGCCGAGACGCTCACCTGCTACAAGTACCAGCCGGACCCTGACCCCCCGGAGCCGGACGAGACCACGACCAAGTTCCGCGATCCGCCTCTCGACCGTCCCGAGTCCGAGCTGGTCGGCGAGATCTACCAGCACCTGCTGCCCGGCGGCGCGAGCCCGCCTATGGAAGTCCCGCCCGACAGCCTGCTCGGCCCGCACACCCGCGCGTTCACCTTGGCCGCCGGGCTCGTGCCGGGCGACACCATCGCCATCGCCTCCGGAACCGAGGGCGACCAGTTCTTCCCCGGCGCGCCCTTCACCCCGAAGGGCACCGAGATGCTGCTCAGGGCGGTGTACCCGGTTCCGGATTCGACCCCGCTGTACTTCAACAGCACCTTCTACGTTGCGCCGAGCGGGGCGGGGGTGTGGGCGACGGGGACGAACAAGTGGGCGGCGTATCTGGACGGGGATCGGGACCCGGCGAACCCGAAGGTGCAGGCGCTCACCCGGGCAGTGCTCGACTGGATGGGCCGGCACGGATGAGCGCGCGCCTCTAGCCGGCCGCGGCGCGGAACGCGTATCGCACCTCGCCCGCGGCGACGCCGCCGGGGCCGAAGCTCCGCTCGACGAAGGTCACCCCGCCATCCCGTCCGACCAGCACCACGGTAGACGATCGGGTACCGTACTCAGCCGAAGCGATGAACGCCGAAGAGAGCAGCCGCTCCCACGCGAGGCCGATGCCGGTGCTCGGCAGCGCGTCGTCGGGTACCTGGGTGTTGTCGCCGAGCAGGGCGAAGAGGCCGGACTCCAGGTCAGCGCCGTTGCCGCCGAGGAGCGATTGCAGGATGCTCTTACCGGAGGTGACCTTGGGCCACGGCGTGTCGAGCAGGTGATTGCTGAGCCCGTAGATGCCGGGCTCGAGCCGGCGGGGGCGGCCCTCACGGTTGGAGAGCCAGTACAGCTCGCGCGCGCCGCCGACGAGCAGGTTGAAGCCGTTGTACTCCGCGCCCTCGCGCTCGATGCGCGCGGCGTAGGCTCCGGCGTCCGCATCCGACGACAGATAGTCGCTGACCAGAAGGCCGCGTGAGCGGGGCGCGGCCCCCTCGCGCTCGCCCTGGCGGTAATTGGTGACGGCGGCGACACGGGCGGCGCGGTCGATGGCCAGCCAGGTGCCGCCGGCGCGGAGATCGCGGCCACCGAGAATTTGTGGCTGCTCGGGCCAGAAGGCGGCGGATGCAGTGGGCCGGTCGTAGAACTCGTCGCGGTTGGCGGCGACGACGAGGGCGTAGTCCGGATGCGCGCCGAGCGCGGCGAGGATCAGGCACATGGGAAGACCGATCGCTCAGCGCGCTGCGGTCCAGGCGTTCAGGACGTCCTCCGCCACCCGCCCCAGCGCCGCGTTGAGCTGCCACATCGGGCCGGTGTTCGCGTTGGTGAACGCGGCCATCACGATCGGCCCGCTGGGCGCGAAGACGATGCCCACGTCGTTCCCGATCTGCGGCTCCCAGTCACCGGTCTTGTGCCCCACCGGGACCCGCTCGCCGATGCGCTGCGGCAGGCGGGTATCCCAGACCTGGTTGAGCAGCGCGCCGCGCATCTCATCGGTCGCGGTCTCCGACGCCAGCCTGCCGAGCTCGAGCTGCTCGAGGAACAGACCGATCTCGCGCGCGGTGGTACGGCCGAGCCAGTGCGTCGAGTCGGTGACGTAGCGGAAGAATCGCTCGGGGGCGGCGGAGTCGTCGGGAAAGCCGCGGTCGAAGACCTGGCGATCGGTCATCCGCACGTTGGCGGAGTCGAGCTGGACCCAGACGCCTCGGAAGAGCTCGCCGAGCGTCATCCGGAGCCGGGTCTCGCGGTATTGCAGCGAGTCGAGCAGATGGTTGACACGGTCCCGTCCCACCCGGGCGATCAGAATGTCGCTCGCGGTGTTGTCGCTGGTGGCGATCATCTGGGTGATCAGGTCGCGATAGGTCGGCTGCAGCCCGGGCGCGAACATCCGGAGCACCCCGCTCCCCTGCCGCATCTCCTCCGGCCTGATCAGGTGCCGCTCGTCGAGCTTGAGCCGTCCCGCGTCGGCGTCGCGGTAGGCCTGGACCATGACGGCCAGCTTGATCACGCTCACCGTGTTCATCGGCTGGTCGGCCCGCACCGCGACCGTGCGTCCGGTGCGGATATCCCGGGCATAAAAGGAAGACTGAGCCGGCAGCGAGTCTAACCGAGCCTGCACCTTGGCCTGGAGCGAATCGCGCGCGGTGGTGTCCGCCTGGCCGGGGGGAGGGGCGGAGGGCTGGCCGGATGAGGGCGCGGGGTCGCGGCCGCGCTTGCAGCCGGCGAGGGCGGCGACGGCGGCCAGCACGAGAGCGGGGAGTCTGGTGGTCAGGGGCATACCAAAGAGTAGTCTGGCCGGATGATCATCGTGGCTGTAACCTGGCGGAACGATGTTCTCGGCCGGTTCCCTTCGCAGCCCCAGCCCGACCGTCCGCCTGCTGCACCTGTGGCGGGTGGTCCTGCTATGCATCGCGCTCGCGCACGAGCGCAGCCACCCGGCGCTCGCGGTCCTCCTCCTCGTTCCGCTCAACCACATCTTCTTCCGTCTTACCACCAATCTCGACCGGCCCGCCGGCGCCGGCCCGTCCGGACGCCTCGCCTGGGCCGAGGTGGGACTCTACCTGCTCGCGACCCTTGCGCTGGTGCGGTCGTACGGTTCGCTCGCGGCGCTGCTGGCCGACCTGCGGGAGCTGAGCGGCAGCTGGACGTGGTGGGCGCTGGTGCTCGCCCTCTCCCTGCTGACCGTCCTCTATCGCCCGATCGCGGCGCTGCTCCGACGCTTCATCGACGCGACCGGCCTGGAGGATCGCCGGCTCTGGACCGGCCTGTCCGTGGCGGTCGGCGTGTGGATCTGGTGCGCGGCGCTGTTCGCGGCGTTCTTCCAGCAGCTTTCCCTGCTCTGCGATCAGGCTCCCGCGGTGATCTGCGGGGCCGAGCGGGCCTTCTCCCAGCCGTTGACCCGCTTTCCCGACGCCCTGTACTTCAGCACCGTGACCCTCTCGACGGCCGGCTACGGGGACATCGCCCCCGTCTCGGACCTGGCACGGATGATGGTGTCGCTCGAGATCGTGGTCAGCTTCGGGCTGCTCGGATTCCTGCTCAGCCGGGTCGCGGGGGTGTCACTTCCGGCGGCTCCCCGCCCGCCGGATACGACTGGAGCGGAACCTCCCCCGCCGCCCACGCCTTCGCCACCGGATCGATGATCCGCCAGCTCTCCTCCGCTTCGTCGCCGCGGATGAAGAGCGTCGCGTCCCCCCGCAGCATCTCCAGCAGCAGGTTGGCGTAAGGCGTCCGCTTCGGCTCGGCGGTGTGGAGCTCGAGCTCGTGCTCCCGTCCCTCGCGCGCGTCGCCGATCGTCATCGCGGTGAGCGTGATGTACGGCTGCATCAGGCCGAGGCGGAAGACGTTGGGCTCGATCCCGGGATATTGCTGCATGATCCGCCGCCGGAGCGGCCGGAAGTGCACCGCGATCTCGGCGTGGTCCTCCGCCATCGCCTTGCCGGAACGGAGCGTGAAGGGCACGCCCTCCCACCGGTCGCTCTCCACCTCGAGGGTCACCGAAGCGTAGGTCTCGGTGTTGCGGGCGGGATCGACGCCGGGCTCGTCCACGTAGGAAGGGATCTTGCGGGAGCCGATCGTGCCGGCGGTGTACCGCGCGCGCACGGTGTTGCCGCGAATCCACTCCACCGAGGGCGTCGCCACCGAGCGCAGCGCTTCCACCCGCATGTCGCGGATCGAGTCGGCGTCGAAGCGGGCCGGCTCGGCCATGAGCACGAGCGCCAGCGCCTCCATCAGGTGGTTCTGCACCATGTCCTTGAGCGCGCCGGCCCGGTCGTAGTACGAGGCCCGGCCCTCGAGCGCGAGGCTCTCCATCCAGCTGATGTCCACCCGCTCGACCTGGGTGGCGTTCCAGGTGGGCTCGAAGACCCGGTTGCCGAAGCGAAGCGCGATGACCTGACGCACCAGGTCGTCGGAGAGGAAGTGGTCGATCCGGAAGATCGTGGGGTGCGGCATCCGGGTGCGCAGCAGCTCGTTCAGATGCCGGGCGGACTGGAGGTCGGACCCGAACGGCTTCTCGATCGCCACCGCGTCGGTCGAGCCCAGGCCTGCGCCCGCGAGCGTGGTCAGCACCGATTCGAGGAGCGCGGTCGGCAGGGCGAGGTAGATCAGCGTGTTCCGGCAGCGCTCGCCGACCACCCCGCGGACATCCTTGGCGTTGGTCACGTCCGCCGGGACGTAGCTCAGCATGCCGAGCAGCCGGTCCCGCGCGTCGGCGGAGACCTGCGACGCGTGCTCGGCGAGTCCCTGCCGCATGTGCTCGCGGAAGTCTTCGGTGGACCAGTCCTGGCTCGCGGAGCCCACCACCTTGAGCCCCGCAGGCAGGGCCTTCTCCTCCATCAGCTGGGCGAGGCCGGGCATCAGGAGGCGGCGGGTGAGGTCGCCCGAGGCGCCGAAGATGATGATGCGCTCGATCATGCTGCGAAGACTATCGCCGTATCGTGGGCGCGCCAGTAGCCCATCGTCTTGACCGGCTGGGGGATGCTTCCGGAACGCCGATGATTGGCCGGGACTCCTGCGGCGGTTTTCAGCACGAAGGACACGAAGCTCACGAAGGACACGAAGAACAGCAGGGACTTGTGGGTGTGCACCCCACCATTGCTGCTGTTCTTCGTGTCCTTCGTGACCTTCGTGAGCTTCGTGTTCAAACCGGCCGCACGATGGCCGCCACGGGCACCGGAATCCCGCCGAAGCGAGATGCCCGAAACCCCGGCCGCCTTCCGACCGTAATAGTGCCGCGCGCATATTTACCGGATCCCGTCCAGGCCCGCCATGAGCGATCTCGAGTACCATGTCCTCCTTGCCCTCGCCGCTGAGCCGCTGCACGGGTATGCCGTGAAGCAGCGGGTGGAAGTCGAGTCGGACGGCAGTCTTACGCCGCAGCCGGGGTCCCTCTATCGGGTACTCGCGCGGCTCATGACGGCCGGGTTCGTGGTCGAGACCGATCCGGAGTCGCCCGAGTCGCCGCATCCGGGGCTGGCGCGGCGGTACTACGCGCTCACGGCGGCGGGACGGCGGGCGCTGGCCGGGGAGGCGCGGAGGCTCAAGGGGGCGGCGGCCCTGGCCGAGAAGCGGCTTCGGACGGTGCGGCCATGACATGGCCGGCCGGGCTGGTGCGGCTGCTGCCGCCGGCGTTCAGGGACCGGTTCGGGCCGGAGATCATCGCGGACCTGCGGGAAAACTATGCCGCGGTCCGGACGCGAGGACGGCTCGCGGCCCTCGGATTCGGGGTTGCGGCGACGCTCGATCTGCTCGGCACCGCCGTCGCCGAGCACTGGAAACCATCACTGCGAGAGGCCCCGCACGGCGGGGCGGGAGGCGTCGTGCGGTGGCTGAGCAACGGCTGGAGCCATGACCTGAAGCACGCGGTCCGCGCGCTCCGGCGGACGCCGGGATTCACCCTCGTGGCGGTCGGCACGCTGGGACTCGCCCTGGGGGTGAACGCCGGAATCTTCAGTATCGTGGACGCGGTGCTGCTCCGTCCCCTGCCCTTCCCCGAGCCCAACCGGCTGGTGTACATCGGCGGCGTCGCGCCCGGGTCGGACCTGCACGGCGAATTCCAGCTCGCGCCCGAGTTCCTGGTCCAGTATCGGGAACAGTCGAAGCTGCTCGAAAACGTGGCGCCCTACGACGACTTCACCAATACGCTCCGGGTGGGCGACCGCGCCGAGCGGGTGCGGATGGCGGTCTCGACCCCCGACCTGTTTCCGACGCTCGGGGTGGCGCCGGTGTTGGGACGCCTGCCCACGGTGGAGGACGAGGACAACGTCGCGCTGCTGAGCCACGGGCTGTGGGAGACCTGGTTCGGAAGCGATACGTCTGTCATCGGGCGATCGTTCTACATCGCGGGCCAGCAGCGCACGGTCATCGGGGTGATGGGGCCGCGGTTCAAGTTTCCGGTGGACGGGGCGCTCCTCTGGATCACCGCGCCGATCCGGCCGGAGGACATCAAGCCGGGGCAGTTCGGGATGGGCTTCGTCGGGCGGCTCCGGCCGGGCGCGGACATGCCGGCGCTCGAGCGCGAGCTGAGCGTACTCTCGCAGCGGCTGCCCGAGCGGTTCGGCGGGTCGCCGGGGTACGACGACCTGATCAAGCGCTTCCATCCGGTGGTGCGCCCGCTGGAGGATCAGCTCGTGGGTCCGGTGGCGGGGCCGATGTGGATCCTGTTCGGCTCGGTGGCGGTGGTGCTGCTCATCGCCTGCGCCAACGTGGCGAACCTGTTCCTGGTGCGGGCGGAGCGGCGCCAGCGCGAGCTGGCGGTGCGCCGCGCCATCGGCGCGGGGCGGCTGCAGCTCTTCCGGGCCCAGATCACCGAGGCGCTCGTGGTCGCGGTGCTCGCCGGCGCGCTCGCGCTGGTCCTGGCCCGGATCAGCGTGCCACTCTACCTCCGCTTCGTGCCGCCCAACGTCCCCCGCATCGGCGACGTCGCCATCACCTGGGGCACGCTCCTCTTCACCTTCGCGGTCTCGGCGGGCACGGCACTGCTCTGCGGCTTCCTGCCGGCGCTGCGGGCGTCGAAGCCGAGCCTCGACCGGCTGCGGGACGGAAGCCGCGGGTCCACCGCCCGGCGGCACTGGGCGCGGGACGGCCTGGTGGTGGCGCAGACCGCGCTCGCGCTCGTGCTGCTCACCGGCTCGGCGCTCCTCTTCCGCAGCTTCCAGAAGATGCGGAACGTCGACCCGGGCTACGACACTCGCGACGTCTTCACCTTCCAGATCGCGCCCGAGAGCGACGACCTCAAGGACGCGGCCTCCTACGCCCGCTTCCACCTGGCGTTCATGGAGCGGCTCCGCGCCCTCCAGGGCGTGCGGTCCGTCGGGATCGTGGACAACGTGCCGCTCAACGAGGACCTCTCGGACGACACCTTCATTCCGGCCGAGCGGGCCGGCGACAGACGGGGCGGGGTGATGCTGGGCTTCACCTCGGTGGCGGGAGACTACTTCCAGACCATGGGGATCCGGCTCCTCGCCGGCCGCGCGCTCGCCGACCAGGACCAGCTCACCGACCTGGGCCACGTGGTGATCAACCGCTCGGCGGCGAACCTGCTCTGGCCCGGGCAGTCGCCGATCGGGCGGCGGCTCAAGCGGGAGAGCGTGCCGGTGTGGGAGACGGTCGTGGGCGTGGTCGAGGACGTGATGCAGGACAACTTCCGCGATCCCGCGCCGCCGGCGGTCTACTATCCCCTGGTCGGCCAGCCGCCCGCGACCTGGGGAGTGCCCTCGCCGGCCTACGTGATCAAGACCGCGCGGGCCGAGACCATCGCGCCGGAGGTGCGGGCGCTGGTGCGAGAGGTGGCGCCCGGCGCGCCGATGTACCGCGTGTTCACGATGGAAGGGCTGGCCGCCGAGACGCGTCTGCCGCTCGCGTTCACCATGCTGACACTGGGGGTGATCTCGCTGCTGGCGGTCATCCTGGGCACGGTGGGACAGTACGGCGTCCTATCCTATATAGTGGCGGAGCGCACGCGCGAGATCGGGGTGCGCATGGCCCTCGGCGCCCAGGCCGGCCGAGTCCAGCGGATGGTGGTGGGACAGGGGGCGCGTGTCCTGGCGGTCGGCGTCGCGCTCGGTCTCCTGGCCGCGGCGGGCTCGACTCGGGCGCTCCGGAGTCTGCTGTTCGAGGTCGAGGCGCTGGATCCGATAGCCTTCCTTGCTGTCGCGGGGGCCATGGTTCTGGTCGGGCTGCTCGCGGCGTGGGTGCCGGCGCGGCGGGCATCGCGGGTCGATCCGGTGGAGGCGATTCGGGGGGAGTAGCTGGATGCGCGGCGTAGTGACGATGGCCGTGCGGAGATCGTGCGGCCGTTCACCACGAAGGCACGAAGGACACGAAGGACTCCCAGGTCGGGCTGGCATGCGTCTCATGCCGCGCTCGAGGGGTTCATGCGGGATCTTTTGTGGGTGCGTTGCCCCAGGATCCAGCGCTCGAGGTGCTGCAACCAGGCTGGTCCAGCACCCCCACAAAAAATACCAACGCGAGCCCCCTCGAAGCGCGGCATGTCGCGATCCCCAGCATGGCAATGAATCCTTCGTGTGCTTCGTGTCTTCGTGGTGAACGGCCGCACGATCCCGCCAAACACACCGCCACCGCACCACCGATCCGTCCGATCAAGCCACACCCGACTTGCGGGTTTCGAAGTTCGAGCCTAGTGTGGGCTTCCTGGTGTGAGATCCACCTCCCCCGGAGAATCCCATGGCTCACCTGCGTAACGCCCTGATGATCGGCTCGGCGGCCGGTCTGCTGTTTGCCTGTTCGGAACCGACCACCCCCTCCCCTGACACTCCCTCCCTCGCCACGACGCTCAGCGGACCCACGCTCACCCCGCAGCACAGCGGGACGACCGAGCGGCTCCAGGCCGTGAGCGCGGTCAACCGCAACATCGTGTGGGCGAGCGGGACCGGAGGGACCTATGCCGTCACCCGGGACGGCGGCGCCACCTGGCACGCGGCGGTCGTGCCGGGCGCGGCGGCACTCGAGTTCCGCGATGTCGAGGGGATTACCGGGCAGGAGGCGTATCTGCTGGCGGCCGGCGTGGGCACCGACTCGCGGATCTACCACACCGAGGACGGCGGGCGAACCTGGCAGCTGCAGTTCAAGAACCAGAACCCGGACGGCTTCTACGACTGCTTCGCCTTCTGGACGCCCAACAAGGGGCTGGTCATGGCGGACGCGATCAACGGGAGGTTCCCGGTCCGGCGGACGCTCGACGGCCGCTTCTGGGTGGACATCGGCGACAAGCTCCCGACCGGCCTGCCGGGCGAGGCGGCCTTCGCCGCGAGCGGCACCTGCGTCGCGACCCAGGGGCAGTACAACGCCTGGATCACGACCGGCGGCTCGATCCGGTCGCGCATCTTCCGCACCAAGGATCGGGGGCGCACGTGGGAGGTCGCCGGCGTGCCGATCGCGCACGGGACCGGCGGGTCGGGCGCGTTCTCCATCGCCTTCCGCGACTCGCTGCACGGCGTAGTGGGGGGCGGGGACTTCGAGCGGGCCGAGCGGGTCAACAACTTCGCGGTGTCGAACGACGGCGGAAAGACCTGGGAGCGCCGCAACAACGCGCCGATCAAGGGCGCCATCTTCGGCCTGAGCTACGCCGCCAAGCACGACGCCGCCCCCAACTTCAAGCGGGTCGTAGCCACGGGCCCCGACGGCGTGGCCTGGACCAACGACGAGGGCCAGAACTGGACCCGCGTCCCGGGCGCGTCGAACTTCTGGGCGGTGACGTTTGCCAATACCGAGGTCGGGTGGCTGGTCGGGGTCGGGGGGGCGATCACTAAGATCAGCTTCTGAGTCGGGGTGCGCCGGCGGCTCCGGTGCTTGGCGGGGCTCCTGCGGCGTTTTTTAACACGAAGAGCACGAAGCGCACGAAGGACACGAAGAACAGCAAGGGATTTGTGGGTGTGCACCCCACCATTACTGCTGTTCTTTGTGGCCTTCGTGTGCTTCGTGACCTTCGTGTTAAACCGGCCGCACGATGGGCGCTCGACCAACCAGAGCGTCGTCGGTGCAACATCTGAACAAAGCCCATCCACCTAAGGAGGTACCATGCGCGGACTCGTCTGGGCAGGCGTCGTGCTCGTCGTTCTCTGGGCGGTGCTGTGGCTCGTCCTCAAGATCGCGAGCGTCATGATTCACCTGCTCGTCGTGGCCGGGATCATCCTGCTCATCTGGGGGCTGGTCAAGCGTGGAACCAGGGCGATCAGGGACGCGTAGTGGGAGTGAGCCCGGGGCTCCCGTGGATATCCTGAGCTCCTGCGGCGGTTTCAAGACACGAAGGGCACGAAGCACACGAAGAACACGAAGAAAAGCAGTGATTTGTGGGTGTGCACCCCACCATTAGTGCTTTTCCCTTCGTGTTCTTCGTGTGCTTCGTGCCTTTCGCGTTACAACCGGCCGCATGATCTCCGCCCGACGGGCGGAGCGTTACCGATCAGCTGAGGGGTAGATTGAACCGATGGCCAAACCGGGCGTAGGCACCGTAGTCGTCGGCCTCGGCGCGATGGGCAGCGCCGCGGCGTATCAGCTCGCCCGGCGCGGGGCGTCGGTGATTGGGCTCGACCGCTATGCGCCGCCGCACACGTTCGGGTCCACCCACGGCGAGACCCGGGTCACCCGGCAGGCGATCGGCGAAGGGGAGGAGTACTCACCCTTCGCGCTCCGGTCGCACGAGATCTGGCGGGAAGTCGAGCAGGCGACGGGAACGGACCTGCTCACCCTCACCGGCGGGCTCATCATCTCCAGCAGCTCGGCGGGCGCCGAGATGCATGTCGCCGACTTCCTGGGCACCACGATCGCGGCGGCACAGCGGTACGGCATCCCCCACGAAGTGCTGGACGCGGCGGAGATCCGCCGGCGGTTCCCTCCCTTCAGGGTGAAGGACGAGGAGACCGGGTACTTCGAGCCCGGTGCCGGGTTCGTGCGGCCGGAGCGGTGCGTAGCGGCCCAGCTCCTCCTGGCCCAGCGCCACGGGGCGACCCTGCGACTGGGCGAGGAAGTGCTCGAGGTCCGGCCCGACGGCGGCGGCGCCGTGGTGAGGACCGCGTCGGAGACCCTCCGCGCCGACCAGGTCGTGCTCACCGCCGGGCCATGGCTTCCCAAGCTGGCGCCCGAGCTCGGCCGTTACTTCCCGGTCACCCGCCAGGTGCTCTACTGGTTCGCGCCGAGCGGGCCGGTCGAGCCGTTCCTGCCGGAGCGCTTCCCCGTCTTCATCTGGGAGCCGGTCGGTCTGCCGGAGGCGCTCTACGGGTTCCCGGCAATCGACGGCGTTGCGGGCGGGGTGAAGGTCGCCTCGGCGGCGTACGGCGAAAGGGTCGACCCCGACCAGGTGCGTCGAGTGGTCACGGACGAAGAGATCACGGCGATGTATCGGCTGGTGGAGCGATGCTTCTCCGGCATCAGCCCCCGCTGCGTGCGCTCGGCGACCTGCCTCTACACGGTGACGGCGGACGCCGGGTTCGTGATCGACCGGCACCCGGAGCACCCGCAGATCGTGCTGGTCTCCCCCTGCTCCGGCCACGGCTTCAAGCACTCGGCGGCGATCGGGGAGGCGGTGGCGGAGTGGATCACCGAGGGGAGGAGCCGGATCGATCTGGCGCCCTTCGGGCTGGGCAGGCTGGAGCGTTCGGCCGTCGGCTGACCGCGGCCGTCAGCCGGTGCCCGTCAGCGCTCGGCTCCGTGTCGTCCCAGCAGGTCGTCGATCCACCGGGCGCAGCGCACCTCGAATTCCCTCGTCGTCTCCTCGGATACAACCGGCAATGTCCCGATGAACTCCCTGCCCCGGGAGACGGCCCAGACCGGGGGGAGGGAGCTGAATTTCGTGAGCGTTTTCAGCGGCTCGGCCGTGAAGAGCTGGCCGTGCCACTGTACGAAGTGGCGAGCGGAGCGCATGGGGACCCTCGATCGAGAGACATTGGGGGACATAGGGGCGTGGGACCGGGGGTGTCAAGGAGGGCCGGAGGGGCGGAGGAACGGAGCGGCGAAAGAGAAGGCTCGGCGACGCGAAGGGGGGCTCGGGCATCGGGCGTGTGAGGGTTCTCACGGCTTCCCGGTCAGCGAGGGGTGAGATTAAGCCCCGAAGGGGGAATGAGATGATCCGACGCGCGCGGCTCAAGCCGGAGTACGCGGCCTGGTACCCGAAGGTCCAGGCTGGTGAGTGGCATCACGCCTGGTGGCTCACGGAGGTGGTGCGGCGGCAGGTCCGGCGCGACGCCGCCCTGATGTCCGGGCCCCGGGTGCTGAGCGACAATCACTTCGACTTCGAGTCGGGGGAGCGGTTTCCGTTTCTCGGGCGGGAGCGGCGGACGCCGGCGCCGGAAGTGGGGTGAGGGCCCGGGCCCCGCGCCCAGCGCCTCATGAGTGGTCCCTATCTAGCGCCCAGCGCCGTCCACACTTCGCTCTCCGAGCGGAGCACCATGAAGTAGAACGTTCCTTTCCGCGCCACCTCTCCGAACGAACGTATTGGGCTCACGATCGAGCGTATCAGCCGCGCGAGCAGGCGTTCAGGCCTCCGGGCGCACGTCTTCGGACCCGAGCGTGCGCTCTTGGGGGGCGATGCGCCGCGGCCGACCGTCGGGAGGAGCGGGTGCTGGCTCCGTGGCCCCGCTCCCGGCCCGAGCGCGTTCCTCTCTGCCCCGGGGCATCCGATCGCGTCCCGCGCGACCATCTTCGACCACCAGCGCCCGGCTCCAGGCGACTCGCGGCTGTATTCCTTTGAGGACGATCGTCATCGGGAGCGTGCGTACGGCGATCATTCTGAATGCCCGCCGCGCTCCGCGGTGGACGATCGAATCCGGACTCGCGCCGCCGTCTATCCTCTGCGAGCGAGCGGCTTTCCATCCGGGCGGCGGCGCCGCACGCTCGCACGATCGTGTGGGCGACCCGAGCCGCTGCGAGAGTTGGCACACTCGATGCGTTCCTCCTACACGACCGGCTTCGCGGCTCGAAGCGAGGCCGGCCCTTCGTCATTCACAAGGAGGTCCAACTACAGCGCCGAGGGTGTCGAGCCATTCGCGAGCGCGCACGCGGGAGTAGCGATGAACGGCGATGTACGCAGGACGTATGAGATGGCGGCGCGGGTCGTGCACGTGAGCGACGCCCGGCCGGACACCGACGCGGGACAGCAGGTGTCGGTGGAGCGACTCAAGGAGGTGAAGGCGGCGATGGAGCAGGTCATCGCGCTGCAGCGGGCCGGTCTGATCGACGTGCACACGAGCGCGGTGGAGAAGCGGCGGCTTCGGCGGGAGATGCTGGCCGGGCCGATCGCGCACCTGTCGGAGGTCGGGGCGATCGCCGGCCGAGACCATCCCGACCTGGTGGACCGGTTCCGGTACAAGCCACGGGGCACGACGTATCTGGGGCACCGGACCGCCGCCCGCAGTCTCCAGGCCGAAGCCGAGGCTCACAAGGAGGTGCTATCGCCCTATGGCTTGTCGGAAGCGGTGATGGAGGTGTTCGGGGAGCTGCTGGAGCAGTTCGATGTGATGGTGAAGCTCGGCACCGATGGGCGGGCCAGGCACACCGGGGCGACGAAGCAGCTCCGGGCGCTGGCGCTGGAGGCGGGGAAGATCGTGCGGGTGATGGATGCGCGGAATCGGATTCGGTTCAGGAACGATCAGCAGGGGTTGGGGGAGTGGATCAATGCCAGTCGGGTCGTGGCCAGGCCGTCGGAGGCGGGCGTGGAGGGGGATGCGCCGGGGCCGAGCGGGGACGTGAGGCCGGCGGCGTAGAGTCGGGGTCCGGTAAGGCTGAACCGCCGTCGGGGGACTGGTCTCCCGGCGGCGGTTCGGCTTGAGGGCCGCCGGGCATGCGGCCTTGAACGGAAGACCGGCACTCGCGGGGCGTGTCGGTCAGTCGGGAGGTACAGCGCGCCGCCCGACCGCGACGGCATAGATCCGTGCGTACTGTCCCGCCACCAGCAGGCTTCCCACCAGGACACCCACGGCGCCCACCCGGGCGGTGCCTGCCGACCCGGCACCGGTCCCGTACACCACTCCTGCCACGCCGGCGACCATCAGCCCGAGCGCTATCCAGGCGGAAGAACGATGCACCAGCTCCATAGCGGTGGGTCCGGGCTGGACCCCGGACACACGATAGAAGTGCAGCCAGATGAGAAAACCGAGTAGTCGGTACCAGATCCCGGTGATGAACAGGACCAGCCATCCCAGGAGGATCAACTCGGCGTAGATTGTCCAGCCTCGAAGCGACACGCCGGGCAGGA
>DATEIR010000170.1:0-15854 GCA_035278885.1 Gemmatimonadales bacterium
CCTTCGCCCCACCCCCGGCTCCGGCTCGTCGTGGGCGACCACCCCGAGCCCGGCACCGGCTCGTTGGCGGCGGCCGAAGCGGTCGCGAGCGCAACTCGGGGCCTCGGCGAGGACGACGAGGTCTGGGTGCTCCTTTCCGGCGGCACGACCAGTCTCATCGGCGCGCCGGAGCCCGGCCTCACCCCCGGCGACCTGACCGCCATCTACGGCCACCTGCTCGGCTCCGGCCTCGACATCGCGGCCATGAACCGGATCCGCAAGCGCTTCGCCCGCTGGGGCGGGGGCAAGCTGGCGCGCGCGCTCGCGCCGGCACGGGTCCGGGTCTACGTCGTGTCCGACGTCATCGGGGACGACCTCGCCGCGATCGGCTCCGGTCCCTGCGTCCCCGATCCGGCGACGGCCCAGGAGATTCGCGCCGAGCTCGAGGCGAGCCGCCTGTGGGAGCTGGTTCCCGATGCCGCCCGCCGACTGCTCCTGTCGGCGATCGCGGGAGAAATGCCGGAGACGCCAAAGCCCGGGCAGCGGACCTTCGCGAGGGTGACGCACGAGCTGGTGGCGAGTAACCGGCTGGCCCTCGAGGCGGCCGCGGAGCGGGCCGCCGAGCTGGGCCTGATCCCGAACGTTGCCGGCACGCCCTTGGCCGGCGAGGCCAGTATCGTCGGGGCGGACCTGGCCGCCATCCTGGTCCAAGATTGCGCCCGCCACGACGTCCCGCAACCAAGGTCCGCGGCCGCCCGGCGCTGTTTCATCTGGGGTGGAGAGACGACCGTGACGCTGGGCCCGTCGCCGGGCTTGGGCGGGCGCTGTCAGGAGCTCGCGCTGGCCGCAGCGCGGGTGTTGGCGGATCGCGCGGGCCCCGCGCTCCTCGCGGCGGGAACCGACGGGCGCGACGGGCCCACCGACGCGGCCGGCGCCATCGTGGGCGGCGGGACCTGGGCGGCGATCAGCGCGGCCGGACGGAATCCGGCGCGCGATCTCGCCACCCACGATGCCTACGCCGCGCTGGATGCGGCCGGCGCGCTCCTGCGGCCGGGCCTGACCGGTACCAACGTCATGGACATCGTCATCGGGGTGGCGGGGTGAGCCTCAGGGGTGGAGGTCGCTTCGGATGCGGAAGTCGCGGCCGAGGATGACGCTCACATCGACACGCCGCAGGGTGTCGGGTACGATCGTCACCCGCCCCATGCCCAACCCGTCGCGTACGTCCCGCCCGGCGCCGGGGTCACCCCGCCGCACCACGATCCGGGTGGAATCCGCCGGCGCGTCCGCGTTGCCGAAGAACACCACGTCGAGTCCGCGGCGGCGGAGCAGCCGCGTGGCGCTCCGGGCCAGGCCGGCTCGCCCGGACGCGTTCAGCACTTCCACCGTGATCCGACGATCAGGAGCGGGCACCGGATAGGCATGGCCGGTGACCCGCTCGCGCGCGGGGGGCGTCACCTCGATCACGAGCGCCACCACCGCGGCGCCGAGCAGCGCGATCAGGGCGAGGCGGAGAAGTCGGCGGCGAGACTGTTCCAGAAGCGTACGGTTGGTTCGGGGATGGGCCAGCCCGACGACACCAGGCGGGAGAGGCGCATCCGCGCCACCTCTCGCAGCACGCCGGCGGGATCCTGCGGCAGCCGGCGCGCCAGCTCCCCCCGCTGCTCCCGGCCGGACGAACGGCCGGGCTCGAGGAAGTCGGCGCAGTAGAGAATCCGTCCCACCATGTCCCACTCGGCGAGGCCGACCGAGTGATAGCGCACCGCATCGAGCACACCGCGGTCGGTTTCGCCTTCGGCCTTGGCGCGCGCCGCGCTGGCGGGGCCGTGGCGAAGCTCGCTCGGTCCCGGGGTCGAGCTGGCCCAGCGGCGCTGCTCGTCTTCGGGCGCGTCCTTCAGGGCATCGTGCAGCCAGACGGCGCGGAGCCAGCGGTTCCGCTCCGCTTCCGGCACGCGCATCTCATCGGCCCACCGCTCGGCCAGCGCCGCGACCCGCCGGATGTGTTCGAGGCGTCCCGGCGTGACGACGGCCCACTCGGGAAGGGTGGGCCGTGAGCCGGACGGTTCCGGGGAGGAAGCGGGCGGGTTCAGCTCTCGGCCCGGAGTTGTGGCCGGACGATCCGATTATGGCCATCGACGAACACTACCCGAGGCGTATGCCGCTCCGCCTCGGCGTCGTCGAAGACGCCGTAGGAGATGAGGATGACCAGATCGCCGGGATGACCCAGCCGGGCGGCGGCGCCGTTCAGCTGAATGACGCCCGAGCCGCGGGGACCCGGAATGACGTAGGTGGAAAAGCGCGCGCCGTTGTTGACGTTGACGACCTGGATCTCCTCGTAGGTCAACAGGTCGGCGGCGTCGAGCAGGTCCTCATCCACGGTGAGCGACCCCTCATAGTGCAGATCGGCGGACGTGATCGTGGCCCGGTGGATCTTGGATTTCATGAGGTGGCGCTGCATCAGGCGAGTCCCTCTCCCAGAATGATGTTGTCGATCAGTCTCGTGCTGCCCACGCGGACGGCGAGTGCAATCACCGTGCCGCCATCGACCAGGTCGATCGGCGTGAGCGTCGTGGGTTCCGTGATCGCAATATACTCCGGGCGTACGTCCGGAAACATCGCGAGCGCCTCCCGCATCAGCGCCTCGATCCGCTCGGCGCGACGCTCCCCGGCACGCCACGCGTCGTGGGCGGCCCGGAGGGCCCGACTCGGCGCCAGCGCATCGCGGCGCTGCTCGGGCGCGAGGTAGCGGTTGCGGCTGCTCAGGGCGAGTCCGTCGCTCTCGCGAACGGTCGGCACCACGACCAGCTCCAGCGGCCAATCGAGATCGCGCACCATCTGCCGGATCAGCACGACCTGCTGCATGTCCTTGCGACCGAAGCAGGCGACATCCGGCTCGACCAGGTGAAACAGCTTCGCCACCACGGTCAGCACGCCGGCGAAGTGACCCGGGCGCGCCGCGCCTTCCCAGCGGTCGGCCGTCGGCCCGGGGACCACGCGCACCTCCGATCCGGCCGGATACATGACCGCGGCCTCGGGCGCAAAGAGCAGGTCCACGCCCCGCGCGGCGGCGAGCGCGCGGTCTCCCTCGGGGTCGCGGGGATAGCGGGCGAGATCCTCGGCGGGGCCGAACTGGAGCGGGTTGACGAAGAGGCTCATGACCACGCGGTCGGCCCGGCGGCGGGCCTCGTCCACCAGGGCGAGGTGGCCTTCGTGCAAGGCGCCCATCGTGGGAACCAGGGCGATCCGCTCGCCGGCGGCGCGGCGCCCGCGGACCCAGTCGCGCAGCTCCGGAATCGCCGCCACCTGTCGGAGGGTACGCGGCGCGACGCCGCTCACTCGAAGCTGTGCTCGGGACCGGGGTACTGTCCGCCGCGCACCTCGCCGGCGTAGTCCCGCACGGCGGCGCGCACCGACGCGCCGAGGTCGGCGTAGTGCTTGAGGAACTTGGGCGCGAAGCCCTCGTTCAGCCCGAGCATGTCGTGCAGCACCAATACCTGCCCGTCGCAGCCGATCCCTGCCCCGATCCCGATGGTGGGAACCTGCAGCGCGGCGCTCACCCGTCGGGCCACCTCGGTCGGCAGCAGCTCGAGCACGACGGCGCACGCCCCGGCGTGCTCGAGCGCGCGGGAGTCCTCCATTACCCGATCGGCCGCCTCGGCGGTTCGACCCTGAACCCGGTAGCCGCCCAGGGCATGGACCGACTGCGGCGTCAGGCCGAGGTGACCCATGACGGGAATTCCGCGGTCCACCAGGGCGCGCACCGTCTCCGCCATGACCTGGCCACCCTCGAGCTTGACCCCGTCCGCGCCGGTCTCCTGCAGCACCCGGCCGGCATTCCGGATCGCGTCGGCGACGGTGACCTGATAGGTGAGGAAGGGCAGGTCCACGAACAGGAGGGAGCCCGGCGCCCCCCGGCGGACGGCCGCGGCGTGGTAGATCATCTGGTCGAGCGTGGCGCTCAGGGTGGTTTCCTGGCCGGCGATGACCTGGTTCAGCGAATCGCCCACCAGCAGGATGTCCACCTCTTCCGCCACGAGGCGGGCGAAGACCGCGTCGTAACAGGTCAGCATGACCAGGCGCCGGCCTTCGGCCTTCCATTTCGGGAGGTCGAGAACGGTGCGGGGACGCGGTTCAGGGCTCATCGGACTCCAGCTCGGCCAGCTCGCGCTGCCAGAAGTCGCGGTCAGGTAATCCGGGATGGGGAATGATAAGGTCGGCCTCGGCTACCCGCCGGTCGCCGTAGCGGACGATGTCCAGGTCGAGCGTCCGCGCGCCCCAGCGCCCGGTGCGCACTCGCCCCCGACTCCGCTCGATGGCCTGGCAGGCCGCGAGCAGGGCCCGAGGCTCGAGTGCCGTCTCCAGCGCCACCATCTGATTGAGGTATGGCGGCTGGTCCATGCCGCCGAGCGGCGCGGTCTCCTCCACCCGTGAAGCGCCGATCAGGCGGGTGCGCGGCAGCGCGGCGAGGGCCGCGCGCGCCGCCGCCAGGTGCTCCGCTCGATCCCCCAGGTTGCTGCCCAGCGCGACGAAGGCGCGCTCGGCCCCGGCGGTCACGCCGTCGACTCGACGGCGAAGTGGCGGGCGATCCGCTGGAGATCGGCGGCCACGTCGCCGAGCTGGCGGATGGCCTGCTCCAGCTCGGCCTGGCCGGCGGTGGCGTCGCCGGCGCGGAGGGCCAGGATGTCGATGTCGCTCCGGGCCCGGGCGGAGCCCTGGGCCACGCGCTCGATCTGTGCGCTGAGGCCGCTCACCGCGTCGAGCTGGCTCGCCGCCGTCTCGGCGATGGCGGCGGCGTGGCGACCGGCCTCGCTGGTGGTGCCCACGATGTCCTCCAGGGCCTGCGCGGCGTCGGCGCTCAGCTCTTCGACACCGGCCACCGCGTCGCGGCCCCGCTCCATCTGCTGGGACACGGCGGCGACCTGACCGGCGATCTCCTCCAGCAGCCCGCGCGCCTCCCCGGCCGCATGAAGGCTCTGGGCCGCCAGATCACGGACCTCGTCGGCCACCACGGCGAATCCGCGGCCCTCCTGCCCCGCCCGCGCGGCCTCGATCGCGGCGTTGAGGGCGATCAGGTTGGTCAGGTCGGCGATCTCGCGGATGGTGCCGATGAAGCCGGTGATCCGCTGGGTGAGCGTGCCGAGCGTGGCGACCTGATCGGCGCTCGCGGCGACGAATCCCTTGAGCCCGACGAGGCGGGTGATCGCCTCGCCGATCACCACCCGGTTCCGGCTCGCGACCGACGCCGCGGTGCCGCTGGCCTGGGCGGCGTGGGCCCCCTGCTCCGCCATGGCGCGACTGGTGGCGGAGAGCGCCGTGGTGGACTGCAGTCCACCGGAGACGAACTGCTCCAGGTCGGCGGAGCCTCGCCGCATGCCCTGCGACGTCTCGCTCAGCGCCGAGGCCGAGCTGCGGAGCGACTCGGCCACGCGGGCGAGGGCGGTGACCTGCTCGCCGATCTGGGCCACCGTGCTGAGCAGCGGCCGGCGCAGCTCGGCGATGTGGATGGCGGTCGCGATCTGGGTGGAGAGCGTTCCCAGCGCCAGCAGGTCCTTGGAGCCGTAGGCGTGGCGCTTGGGGTGGTCGACTTCGAGCAGCCCGAGCAGATCGTCGCCGAAGCGGATCGGGTGCACGACCAGACTGCCGACCTCCGGCCGTGGAGGCCCGGCCCGCGGATCGCGGCGGGCATCGCGCACCGAGAGCGGCGTGCCGCTGGCGATGACCTCCCGCCGGATCTCGACCAGGTCCTCGGGGGCCGATCCCCGGTCCGGCCGCCCCAGCGCGCCTCGATACGCCAGGGCCAGGCGGCCGGCCTGGATCCGGTAGACCCGGAAGTCGCCCCAGTCGAGCAGCCGGTAGGCCAGGCGCTCGATCTGGTCGAAGGACCCCTGCAGGGTGGCGTTGCTCGCGATCGCCGACTCCATCAGATGCACCTTGTTCAGATCCTCGGCGCCGATCGCCTCCTCCAGGATCTGCCGGGTCAGCAGTCCCAGCACGCCCAGCACCAGCGCCACCGCGATCCACCCGATCGGGGAGAGCGTGCGCAGCGCCGCCACCGTCACGAGCGCCGCGAAGAGCGTCAGCAGGTAGGCGATGATCTCCCAGCGGAGGATCAGGATCTTCTCGGCGTGCTCCAGCTTGTCCCGGACCAGCAGGGTGAAGTAGAAGAGCACCCTGGTGGTGAAGAAGTAGAGGCAGGCGAGCACCGCCGCCGCCGGCAGGAGCTCGAGCGAGAGCAGGGGAGATCCGGTGAGGGCGAGGACCGCGGCGTAGGGCCCGAAGGCCGCGGCGAAGCCGATCACCTCCCGGCCGGCGTTGATGAAGCCGGCCCGGGGCAGCTTGCGCAGCCAGCCGATGTCGGACAGCAGCACGCCCAGATACAGGCCCGCGACGACCGGAGAAGGCCCGACGGTGACCGCGCCCACCAGGACCACGACGCCGGACTGGGTGAGGTAGGAGTACTTGCTGAGCCGGACCGGACTCGCCCGCAACAGCACGACGGCCGCGGTCAGAATCAGCGTCGCGACCGGATCGGTCACCCAGCGTAGATCCATCGCGAGCGCCGCCGCCGCCAGCAGCCCGCCGCCGTAGGACAGGACCCTGGCGTACCGGTCGAGCAGCCGGCCGATGTCCATGCTCACACCACCCCTGCGGGAGCGTCGAGCCCGGTCCGCAGCGTTTCGAGGAAGCGGCGCGCCCCGGGCACCCCATCCCGGCCGAGGGCGTCGACCAGCGCGCTCCCCACCACGACGCCATCGGCCATCCGGGCGACCACCGCGGCCTGCGCCGGGGTGGAGATCCCGAACCCCACCGCCACCGGCAGTCTCGTGGCCCCGCGCACTCGTGCCACCGAGTCGGCCAGGTCGTCCGCGAGCGCGCGGCTCGCTCCGGTGACGCCCAGACGCGCGACCAGATAGACGAACCCCTGCGCACCCCGCAGCGCCTCGGCCAGGCGATCGGCGCGCGTGGTGGGAGCCACCAGCCGGATCAGATCGAGCGGGCTCGCCTGAAGGGTTCGCTCCACCCCCGGATCGCCACCCGCCGGGAGATCGGTGAGGATGACGCCCGCCACGCCCAAGTCGTCGGCCTCGCGCACGAAGCGGTCGATCCCGTAGCGAAGGATCGGATTGAGGTAGCTGAACACCACCACCGGAGTCCGCAGCTCGGCCCGGCGCACCAGCTCGAGGGTGCCGGCGAGCGTCATGCCGCGCCGCAGTGCCTCGAAGGTGGAGCGCTGGATGGTGGGCCCGTCGGCCAGCGGATCGCTGAACGGCACGCCGACCTCGACGATATCGGCGACGCCGTCGATGGCGCGGAGCGCCGCCTCGCTGGCGTCGCGGTCGGGGTACCCAGCCGTGAGATAGGGAATCAGCGCCGTGCGGCCGCCGGCGCGAAGGGCCGACCAGACGGGAGCCAGCCTCGAATCAGACAAAGTAGTCGCCGACCGTGAGTCCGTAGCGCGAGGGGGTGGTGACCTTGACGATCGAGCGGCGGAAGGCGCCGCTCTCATCCTGCTCGGTGAGGCTGACCAGCTCGCCGGGGGGCGGCACCATGGCGCCGTCGATGTTTACCGCGATGCGCACCAGCGGCCGGTTGAGCTGCTGTCCGTCGGGGTTGGGCGCGGCGACGATGCCGATCTCGAAGGTGTCGAGGATCACGCAGGTTCCCACCGGGTAGATCCCGATCAGGTTGATCAGCGCCTTCACCAGCACCCGGTCGTACCCGCGCTTGGGGTTCTCCCACATTTCCCGCAGCACCTGGTCCGGCTCGATCGGCACGGTCTGGTAGCTGCGCCGGGTGGTGGCGGCGTCGAAGCCGTCCGCGACCGCCACGATCCGGGAAAAGATGCCGAGCTGCCGCGGGCGAATGGTCTTGGGGTACCCCGTCAGGTCGGTCTTCATGTGGTGCTCGTGCGCCACCAGGATCGCCCGATACGGCGTCTCATCGTGCGCCCGCATGCCGAACAGCGTGATCGCGCCGAGCCAGGGATGGCCCTGCATGATCCGCCACTCCTGCTCATCCAGGCCGGTGGTCTTGTTGAGGATGGTGACCGGCACCCGTGCCTTGCCCACGTCGTGGAGCAGCGCCGTCATGCCGAGATCGTAGAGCTGGATCCGCGGAAAGCCGAGCTTCTTGCCCAGGGCCACCGAGAAGATGCAGACGTTGACCGAGTGGGTGAAGGTGTACTCGTCGTAATCGCGGATGGTGGTGAGCCCCACCACCGACGTCTCGTTGTTCAGCACCTGGTCCACGATGAGCTGCACCGCGCGCTTCACCTTTTTGACGCTGGTGGCCCGGCCGAGCCGGACCCCGGTGATCACGTCCTTGGTGACCGCCACGCCCTGCGCGTAGACCCGCTTGGCCGCCTCCTTGGCCTGTTCGGCATCGGGATCCTGCTGGGTGGCGTGCTCGATCTCGAGCCCCTTGACCTGCCCCGCGTCCAGCCGCGCGAAGAGCTCGTCGAAGCGCTCCTCGGGCTGGCCCCGCTCCGACAGGCTGAGCAGCAGGCTCAGCAGGATTTGCCATTCGCGGCGGTTGGCGGTGGAGTGGATCCGGAGCGCCCCGATGTCGAATGCGCGGAGGACCGCGAGGATGTGGCTGAACGAGGCGTAGTTGTCCAGCTCGAGGCGGAGCCGGGTGGCGTTCACGAAGATGAAGTCGCCGGCCAGCCGGAGCTCGAGGTCGCTCTCCACGGCCAGGAGAGCACGCGCCGAGGTCTCCAGGTCGTCCAGGGCCTTCTGCACCGTGGCGTTCTCGACCGGGTAGAGCTTGAGGCTCCGGAGCGCGGTGTAGATCGCGAGCAGGAGCGCGCGCCCGCCCTGGCGGAGCTGGCCTTCCGGCGCCCGCGGCGCCGAATCGGTCGGGGCGCTCACGATGCGCTTCCGCGGAGCGCCCGGCTGGCGGCGTTCCGCACGACGAGGTCCTTGTCCTCCATCACCTTCTGGAGCAGCTCCCGTGCCTCCGGCGATGGGATCTTGCCAAGCGCCATGGCCGCGCAGGCCCGAGTCTCGGGAGGCTCCTTGAGCTTGAGCAGCCCGCGTGGGAGCAGGATGCCGCTCAACGCCTTGAGGCCGGCCGTGCCGGCGATGGCGCCGTAGGCCTCGAAGAACGCCATCTTCTCGGTCAGGTCCATGCCCTTGACGCCGCGTCCGAGCACTACGCCTTCCACCCGCTTGAGCGCGCCCTTGTACCCGCGTGCGCCGGCGGCCCGCACCGCGACCAGCCGGACCGCGCGGTCGCCATCCTCGATCGCCTGCTCGACGAAGCCCAGCGCGGCCGGCGTGCCGAGCTGGGTCAGCGCCTGGATCGCGGCCAGCCGGAGCGTGGCGTCCGGATGGCGGCTCACCTCGCCCAGGCCGGGCACGGCCTGGTGCAGCATCAACCGACCGCAGAGCGGCACCACGCCGGCGAGCGCCTCGGACTCGGGGTTCCGGAGGATGCGGAGCACCTCGTTGCCGTGCGTGGCGGCCAGCCGGTCCACCACCGCCTCCAGCACCTCACGGAGCGGCGCGGAGGAGAGCTTGGGCAGCCAGGCCAGCACCGGCTCCAGCGCCGCGCCCTGGAGCTCCCGCAGCACCTCGGCGACCTCGGCCTGCCCCGCGAGAGCCGGCGCCTCGTCGAGTGATTGTACCAGCTGACTCACGATGGCCGGCTCGCTCAGCTTGGTGACGAACCCCTCCAGCCGGGCGCGAAGCGGCTCGCTGAGGCCGGGAGCCCGGGTGGCGACGACCTTGGCGTCACGCAGTACCGCGGCCGCCGTGCGGAAATCGCGGGCGTTGAGAAAGTTGGGGAAGAGGCCCTCGAGGGTGCCGACGATCTCGTCCCGGATCGGCGGGTCGCCCTGGAGCTCGAAGAGGTCGAAGAGCACGTTGATCGCCGCGCCGCGGGCGTCCCGGCGATACTCCTCCTGCAGATCGGCGGCGACCGCGTTGATCTCGGCCTCGTCGAGGAAGTAGAGCGTGGAATCGAAGTCCTCGAGGTCGACCACGCCCTTGGGCCGGGGCGGCGACTCCTCCACCGCCTGGGCATGCCGCGCCTGGGCGGCGGTGGCGTCGTTGCCGGCGGCCGCCGCCGCGCCGGAGGCTTCGGGCAACGAGCCTCCGCCCTCGCCGAAGAACTCGACGAAGTGATACTGAACGAACTGGTACTCCTGCTCCCACAGCAGGGTGAGCAGATCGTCGCCGGCGTCCGCGGCCAGATACCGTGCCTGATTGACGGTTTCGAGGAAGCGGATGAGCTCCTCGTCCTCGGCCCCGCGCCGGATGGTGAGGGAGCGCATGCCGTCCTTGAACAGGCCCCAGGCCAGGCTCTCGCCCTTGGCCGGCTGGTGGTAGACGACCTGCTCCTCCCACACGAAGTCGGTCTCGGCCACCGTGAGGGCGAGCTGATCGATCGCCGCCCAGATCGGCGTGAACGCGTTCCGCACGTTCTCGGCGGCGCGCTGATAGATCGGATTGTTGGGCAGGTACATGTGGAAGGCGCGAAGCGCCTTCACGATGCTGTTGATGAGCTCGGCGACCTGCGCCGCCGGCAGAACCTCGGTGAGGGGCTGCTGGCCGGCGGTCACTGGGGCGACCCCAGCAGCGCGGCCACGTGCGCCACGTCCTTGTCTCCCCGACCGCTCAGGCAGAGGAGCACCGGTTGATTTGGTGTCCAGCGCCCCGCCGAGCGCCGCACCCAGGCGATCGCGTGCGCGGTCTCGAGCGCCGGGATGATCCCCTCCAGCCGGCTCAGCGCCTGGAACGCGTCGAGCGCTTCGGTGTCGGTCGCGGACGTGTAGCTGACCCGGCCCGTGTCGCGCAGCCAGCTGTGCTCCGGCCCCACGCCGGGATAGTCGAGCCCGGCCGACACCGAGTGCGCCGGCGCCACCTGTCCCTCGGCGTCCTGCAGCAGGTAGCTCAGGCTGCCGTGCAGCACGCCCGGGCTGCCCGCGCTGAGCGTCGCGCTGTGCTGGCCCGACTCGAGTCCCTGTCCCGCGGCCTCGACGCCGACGAGGGCCACCTCGTCGTCGAGAAAGGCGGTGAAGATGCCCATGGCGTTGGACCCGCCGCCGACGCAGGCCACCACCGTATGGGGCAGCCCGCCGACACGCTCCAGCATCTGCTCCCGCGCCTCGCGACCGATGATTGCCTGGAAGTCGCGCACCATGCGGGGGTACGGCTCGGGACCCACGACCGACCCGATGATGTAATGCGTGGTCGGCACGTTGGTGACCCAGTCCCGCAGCGCCTCGTTGGTCGCGTCCTTGAGAGTCCGGGTGCCGGACTCCACCGGCACCACGGTGGCTCCCAGCAGGCGCATGCGATACACGTTGAGCGCCTGCCGCTCCACGTCCTCGGCGCCCATGTACACCACGCAGTCGAGCCCGAACCGGGCGCATACCGTCGCCGTGGCTACGCCATGCTGGCCGGCCCCGGTCTCGGCGATTATCCGCCGCTTGCCCATTCGCCGGGCAAGCAGCGCCTGGCCGACGGTGTTGTTGATCTTGTGCGCGCCGGTGTGGTTCAGGTCTTCCCGCTTGAGGAACACCGCCGTGCCCACCTCCTGAGACAGGCGGGGCGCCGCGGTGAGGGGCGACGGACGGCCCACGAACTCGGCGAGCAGAGCGTCGTACTCGGCCCAGAACGCCGGGTCCGCCCGCACGTCGTCGTAGAGGCGGGCGAGGTCGTCCAGCGCCGCGACCAACGTCTCCGGGACGTAGCGGCCGCCATAGGGCCCGAATCGGCCGGCGACCGCACGTTCAGGGGATTGTTGGGCTGTGGCCAAGGGCGGCCTCCAGAAAGCGGGCGATCTGATCGGGGTCCTTGATGCCGGGGAGGCGTTCGACCCCTGAACTTACATCCACCACCTCGGGACGAACGAGGTCTATCGCCTCCGCAACCGTCGTCGGGGTGAGTCCGCCGGCCAGGACCATCGGGCCGGCGAGCCGGGCTCTGGCGCCTCGCGCCAGGTTCAGGTCGAGCGGCGTGCCGCTGCCGCCTTCCGCGTGCGGGACCCGGGGCTCGACCAGCACGGCGTCGGCGTGGGAGGCCGATTCGGCCAGAAGTTCGAGGCCATCCGCGCTCGCAATTCGCACGACCCGCCAGACCCTGAGCCCCGCCGCCCGGAGGAGGGCCGCGGTCTCGGCGCTGTGGGCACCATGCAGTTGCGCACCGCTCAGGCCGGCCTGGCCGGCGATCGCGAGGACTTCCGCCGCGGTCTGGCTGCCGAACACGCCGAACACCGGAACGCCCTGGGCCGCCGAGACGATTCCGGCCGCCCGGGCGGGCGTGGCCATCCGGGGTCCTCCAGCAAAAACGACGCCCAGGTAGGCGGCGCCGAGGCCTGCGGCTGCGGCCGCGTCTTCCGGACGGGTGAGGCCGCAGATCTTGACCCTAACGGCCATGCCTGGGCACCTCGGCGAGCCGGGCCAGCAGCGCCCCGGGATCGGCCGCGGCCGACAAGGCCGTGCCGATCAGAACGGCGTCCGCGCCGCTGTCGCGAGCCCGAAGGACATCCGACGGGTCGGCCATCCCGCTCTCCGCCACCGCCACGAGGCCGGCAGGCACTCGCCCGAGCAGGCGCCACGCGGTGTCGGTATCGATCCGGAAAGTGTCGAGGTCGCGGCTGTTGACTCCGACGATCCGGGCGCCCGCTTCGAGCGCAACGTCGAGCTCGGCCTCGGTGTGCACCTCGACCAGCGCGTCGAGCCCCTGCCGGGTCGTCGCCCCGAGGAGGGTCTCGAGGCGCCGCCGCGGCAGGGCCCGCACGATGAGCAGCACCGCCGCCGCCCCCGCGGCGCGGGCCTCGACGATCTGGAGCTCGTCGAGGATGAAGTCCTTCCTCAGCACCGGAACGGCCACCTTCGCGGCGGCGGAGCGGAGATCGCTCATGGAGCCACCGAAGAAGGGCCCGTCGGTGAGCACGGAGATGGCCGCTGCGCCCCGCTCCGCATAGACCGCCGCCCGGACCGCGGGATCGAGGTCCTCCCGGATGACTCCAGCCGACGGCGACCGGCGCTTCACTTCGGCGATGACCGCGACGCTCTCGCGTCGAAGCGCGGGGGCCAGCGGGGGCGGGGGCGGCGCGGCGCCGGCCTCGCGGCTCACCGAATCCGCCCGCGCGGCCAGGGCCGGGAGGCCATCCCGCGTCGTCTCCAGAATCTGGTCCAGGGAAACCCGCATCTTGTCCTTCGGCGCGTCTTCGGGTATAGTAATTCGGGCTCTGTTCGGTCAGTCTACCGGTTCAACTCGCAAGGGAGCATGCAATGCCCCTCACCAAGCGCCAGAGCGAAATCCTCATCTATCTCCAGGGCCACATTCAGGACCAGGGGTACGCGCCCAGCTTCGAGGAAATCGCGGAGCATTTCGGCTTCCAGTCGCTCGCCACGGTGCACGAGCATCTGACCAACCTGGAGCGCAAAGGGTACATCCGGCGGTCCTACAACGAGAGCCGCTCGATCGAAGTCCTCCCCCCGCGTGGAACCTCCGCGGCCTCGGAGGTCCCGCTCCTCGGCAAAGTGGCGGCCGGCACGCCCATCGAGTCGCTCATGCATCAGGAGACCATCGCCGTCCCCGACCAGATGCTGCCGCGGCGAGGTCCCAACTACGCGCTCAAGGTGCAGGGCACCTCCATGATCGACGAGCACATCATGGACGGCGACGTCGTCGTGGTCCACGGCAAGCAGAGCGCCGAAAACGGGGAAATGGTCATCGCGCTGGTCAACGGCAGCGAGGCTACCGTCAAGAAATTCTACCGTGAGCCGGGGGGCTGGATCCGCCTGCAGCCGGCCAACACCACCATGCAGCCGATGCGCTTCCAGGAGCGCGACGTGCTGATCCAGGGCGTGGTGGTCGGCGTCATCCGGAAGTACTGACCGCCCGGGGCGCGGCGCGGCGGAGGCGCTCGAGCGCCGCGTGCGCCGCCCCGTCCCGAAGTGCCGCCTCGGCCAGCTCCGTTGCCCGTCCGAAGGTATCCGCAGTACCCGCCACATACAGAGCCGCCGCCGCGTTCAGCAGCACCGCACACCGCTCGGCCGAATTGCCCTTCCCGGCCAGAAGCTCTTCGATGCGCCGAGCGTTCTCCTCCGGCTCGGCGCCCGCGAGCTGATCGAGCTCGTCGCAGGCCAGCCCGTAGTGGGCCGGCTCCACGCGCCACCGGGTAACCGCGCCGTCGCGCACCTCCCAGACGTCGGTCTGCCCGCAGGGACTGATCTCATCCATGCCGACATCCGCGTGCAGGACGAGCGCGTGCTCCGCGCCAAGCCGGAGCAGCGCCTCAGCCAGCACCGGCGCGCGATGGGCGTCCGACACGCCGATCACCTGTCGCGAGACACCGGCGGGATTGGCCAACGGCCCGAGCAGGTTCATGATCGTCGCCACGCCCAGCTCCCGCCGCACGGGGCCGACGTGGCGCATCGCCGGGTGATAGGTGGGGGCGTAGAGGAACACCAGCCCCGCGGCTCGGAACACCTCCGGCGCGCGCGCCGGCGGCAGCGCGATGTCGACGCCCAGGGCTTCGAGCACGTCGGCGGATCCGCTGCGCGAGGTATGGCTCCGATTGCCGTGCTTGGCGACCGGCACACCCGCGCCGGCGGCGACGAAGGCCGCGGCCGTGGACACGTTGAGCGTGCCCACCTGCCCGCCGCCGGTGCCACAGGTGTCGACCGCCTTCGCACCGCCGAGCTCGACCCCTACCATGGCCCGCCGGAGCGCGGCGGCTGCTCCCGCCACCTCTTCCGCCGTCTCTCCTTTGATTCGCAAACCCATGAGCAGCGCCGCCATTTCCACCGCGGTCGCCTCGCCTCGCATGAGTGCGTCGAACGCGGCGCCCGCCTGCTCGGCGGATAGCGCGCGGCCATGGGCGACCTCGTAGAGGGCGTGGCGCAGGGGGGTCGCGTGGGTCACGGCGGCGAGGGGTCGGAGATGGGGTCGGAATGCCTCGAAAACGTACCGGAAGAAAGCGCCTTTTGTCAAATAGGACAAGGATTTGCGCAACTTGCCGGAGGGTCCCCGCGCGGCTAGATTCCGGCCCGATGAGCCGGACCTTTCTCGCCACGCTGCAGTTCGACGGTAGCGGCTTCGTGGGCTGGCAACGCCAGCCGGCAGGCCGGTCGGTCCAGATGGAGTTCGAGCGAGTGCTCGGACGGCTCTTCGGACGGGCCACCGTGGCGCACGCCGCCGGCCGCACCGACGCCGGGGTCCATGCCACGGGGCTCGGCGTGAGCTTCGCCGCCCCCGACAGCTGGTCCGCCGGAACGCTCCACCGGGCACTGAACGCCCTGCTCCCACCAGACTGCTGGATCGAATCGGTGCACGCCATGCGTGCCGATTTCCATGCCCGCAAGAGCGCCCTCGGCCGCCGCTACCGGTACGACATCGGGCTGGACCCGGCGGCGGCTTCGCCGTTCCGCCGCCGGTTCGAGTGGGCCCTAGTCCGTCCGCTCGACCCCGAGGCCCTGAAGCGCGCCGCCGACGTGATCCGCGGGGAGCATGATTTCGTCGCGTTCGCCGTGCGTGGAGCGCCCCGTCCGCACTATCGTTGCCGCATCGCGCTCTCGGCCTGGGAACCCCGGGCCGACGGCAGGGGCGTGAGCTACCACGTGCAGGCCGACCGCTTTCTGCACCACATGGTCCGAATGCTGGTGGGCACCATGGTGGACATCGCCCTCGGCCGGCGCCCGGCGGACGACATGGCCCGGGTATTGGAGCGAGGCGACAACCAGGAAACCAGCGCTCCGGCACCACCACAAGGTCTCTACTTCGTGGCCGCGGCCTATCCCGCGGACGCCTACCTCGACGACGAGGAGCCGGTGCATGCCGCGGCCGACGCTCGCTAGCCTGCCGCTCGTGGTCGCGGCGCTGGCCGTCGGGTGCGGCCGGAGCGACGCGCCGGCGCTG
>DATEIR010000171.1:0-51327 GCA_035278885.1 Gemmatimonadales bacterium
GCTGCGCCCCCGCGCCCCTGCGTCCCTGCGCCCGTACCACCTTCCGCTCCAGCACCGGCTCTTCGGCGACCGCGTTCCAGGCGCCGCAGCCCTCACATCGCCCGACCCACTTGGCATGCTCGTGGCCGCATTCGGTGCAGCGGTACACGGACCTGGTCTTGGCCATCAGCCGTGGCTCCGACCGACCGACGACGCGGGGCTCATTCCGGCTCGTCCCGTCCGCTGAAGTTGTCGAATCGGGTGTACTCCCGGGTGAACTTGAGCTGGACGTCGCCGGTGGGGCCGTTGCGGTTCTTGGCCAGCATGATCTCGGCGAGCCCCCGCTTGGACTCGTCTTCCCGATCGTAGTACTCGGGACGGTGAATGAAGATGACCAGGTCGGCGTCCTGCTCGATGGCGCCGGAGTCGCGCAGGTCGGAGAGGATCGGCTTGCGCTCCCCGCCCCGCTGCTCCGAGGCGCGGGAGAGCTGGGACAGCGCGATGACCGGGATTTCCAGCTCCCGCGACAGCGCCTTGAGCGAGCGGGAGATGTCGCTGATCTCCTGGACCCGATTCTCGCTGTACTCGGGGCTGCGCATGAGCTGGAGGTAGTCCACCACGATCAGGCGGACGTCGTTGTCGATCTTGAGCCGCCGCGCCTTGCTCCGCATTTCGAGCAGGGTGATGGAGGGCGTGTCGTCGATCCAGAGCTGGTACGTCTGCAGGATGCCCGCCGCCCGGGCCAGCTGGGTGAAGTCGGAGTCGCGCAGGGTGCCCTGACGCACCCGGTGGCTGTCCACCCGCGCGGTAGCGGTGAGCATGCGCTGCACCAGCGATTCCTTGGACATTTCCAGCGAGAAGATGGCGACCCCCTGCCCTTCGGCCGCGGCGTTGGCCGCGATGTTGAGGCAGAAGGCCGTCTTGCCCATGGAGGGCCGGGCGGCCACCACCACCAGCTCCGCCGACTGGAACCCCGAGGTCATCGCATCCAAGTCTACGAATCCGCTGGGCACCCCGGTAATCGCCTTGCCGCTGCGTTGGAGCGTTTCGATGCGCTCCATCGTGGGCCAGAGCATCTCCTTGATCCGGGTGAACCCTTCCTCCCCCCGCTGCTGCGAGATCTGGAAGATCTTGGATTCGGCGGAGTCGAGCAGCTCGGTGGCGGTCGAGTGCCCCTCGTAGGCCTCGGTGATGAGGGCGGTCGAGGTCTCGATCAGGCGGCGGAGGATCGCCTTGTCGCGGACGATGCGGGCGTGGAACTCGAGGTTGGCCGCGGTGGGCACCGCGTCCACCAGCTCAGCGAGATACTCGAGGCCGCCCGCCGCGTCGAGCTCGCCCCGGCGGAGCAGCTCGTCGCGCAGGGTGATGTGGTCGATGACGCTGCGCCGCTCCACCAGGGCGAGCATGGCGCGGAAGAGCCGCCGATGCCCCTCGCGGTAGAACATCCCGTCGTCCACCAGCTCGGCGGCGCGGAGGGCGGCGTCCTGGTCCAGCAGCATGGCGCCGAGGACGGCCTGCTCCGCCTCCGGATTCCACGGCGCCGAGCGGCTGACGTACGGGTCAGCGGTCGAGTAGTTGTCGGGCGATACGGACGTCATCCCAGGTCGGCTTCTTCCAGTTCGGGTTGCGCAGCAGGGCCGCGGGATGGTACGTCACGACCAGCGGGATGCCGTTGTACGTGTGCACCTTGCCCCGGAGCTCCCCCAGACTCTTCCGGACGCCGAGCAGGGCCTCGCCGGCCGTGCTGCCCATCGCGAGGATGGCCCGTGGGCGGATGAGATCGAGCTGGCGATGGAGGTACGGAAGACACGCCGCCATCTCATCGGGCAGAGGCTTTCGATTCTGGGGGGGACGGCACTTCACGATGTTGGTGATGTATACCGAAGATCGAGGAACATCAATAGCCTCGAGGATGCTGTCCAGCAGCGTGCCTGCCTGGCCCACGAACGGCCGCCCGGTGGCGTCCTCCGTCGCGCCCGGTCCTTCACCGACCAACACCAGCTTCGCTTGCGGGTTGCCCTCGCCCGGCACCGCGTTGGTGCGGTTGGGGCACAGCGCGCAGCAGTAAGTGGTACGGATCCGCTCGGCCACCTGCTCGAGCGACTCGAGGTTGTGCAGATCGTTGCCCAGGAGCACGGCCTCGGGCGAGGTGACCGCGAGCCCCGGACCGGGGATCGGCGGCGCGCCGACCATCCAGCGAGGGCCGCCGGGGGCGGTGAGTCGGCCACGCGGGGGCGCCGCCGTCGGTTCGGCGACTGGCGTGGTAGGCGTCCCTGGGTCCGCCGGCTCCTCCGGGGCAGCCGGCTGCGTCAGAGCGACCGCGTCGTCCTCGGCTCGAGCCGGTTGCGTCGCGGCGAGCGCTCGCTTTCCCGACAGGATCACCTCCGCGCCACCGAGCTCTGCCTGCTGGGCCAGGTACCGCCGGGTCAGCTCATCCAAGGTGCCGCTCCACCGCGTCCAGGATGGCTTCCGCCACCTCGCGCTTCGACTGGAGCGGGAGGATCTGGGGCGAGCCGTCCCGCCCCAGGAGCGCCACTCGATTGGTCTCGTGCTCGAAGCCGGCCCCGGGCTCCAGCGCGTCGTTCACCACGATGAGATCGAGATCCTTCCGCTCCAGCTTGGCCCGGCCTTTGGCCAGCGCGTCCCCGGTTTCGAGCGCGAAGCCAACCATCACGCTGCCGGGCTTCCGCGCCGCGCGCGTCGCGTGCAGGATGTCCTCGGTCGGCTCCATCGGAATCGCGAGGGCGCCGTCGGTACGCGAGCGCTTGCGATCGCTCGGGTCGCTGGGACGGAAGTCGGCCGGCGCGGCGGCCATGACCAGCACGTCGGCCGACGGCAGCTCGGCTCGCACCGCCGCCTCCAGGTCGGCGGTGCTCTCCACCCGCCGCACCGTGGGGCCGACCGGCGCGGACAGCGCCACCGGGCCGGAGATGAGCACCACGTCGGCGCCCCGCTCCCACGCCGCCTCCGCGATCCGGTACCCCATCTTCCCGCTCGAGCGATTGGTGACGACCCGCACCGGATCGATCGATTCCCGGGTTGGTCCCGCCGTCACCACGACCCGGCGGCCCCGCAGCGGCCCGGTGCCGCGGAGCACGCGGGCGGCGTAGGCCAGGATGGTCTCGGGTTCGCTCATTCTCCCGGGGCGCTCCGAGGGGCCTTCGGCGAGTGCGCCGATCTCGGGGCCCACCAGGGTCACCCCGCGTCCCCGGAGTCGCTCGAGGTTGGAGCGGGTCTCCGACCGCGCGAACATCTCGTCGTTCATGGCGGGTGCCATCACGACCGGAGACGTGGCGGCCAGGAGAAGCGTGGTGAGAAAATCGTCGGCCAGTCCCTGCGAGACCCGGGCGATCAGATGCGCCGTCGCGGGTGCGACGAGGATCAGGTCCGCTTGTCGGCCCAGCCGGACGTGCGCGAGCGCCCCGCCCGGCTCCCAGAGAGAGGAGAGGACGGGGCGCCCGGTGAGCGCCTCGAAGGTGAGCGGCCGCACGAACTCCGAGGCGCCGTGGGTCAGCGCGACATCGACCCGGGCCCCGGCCTCGGTCAGCCGGCGGGCGAGAACGCAGCTCTTATAGCACGCGATCCCGCCCGACACGCCGAGGACGACGTGGCGGCCGGCCCACGCCATCACGCCTCGCTGCGGCGGCGGCGGAGCAGCTTGTAGTTGAGCTCCCCCTCCACCAGCGACTGCATCGCCTTGGTGGTGAGCTTCTCGCCCTGGGCGTTCAGCTGGTCCTTGGGGAACTCGTTCAGGTAGCGGGCGAACTTGGCCGCCACCAGCACACCCAGATACTTGTTCCCCGCCTGGCGGGCGACCTCGGACGGCGTGGTGATGCGCATGCGCTCTCCTTGTGTGCGGTCAGATTTTCGTGACGGCGGTGGACACATCCCGCCGCAGGCGTTCGATGAAGCTCGGCAACGAATCCTGGCGGGATACCCGGCGGGCCTCGGCGTCCAGGATCGCCGCCACCTGCGCCACCGCCACCACCAGCTCTTCGTTCACCAGCGCGTAATCGTACTCGGATACGGCGGTCAGCTCGTCGGCCGCGCGCGAGACCCGCTCCCGGATCACTTCGACCGGCTCCGTCTTCCGCCCGGTGAGCCGGCCCACCAGCACGTCGGCCGAGGGCGGCAGGACGAACACGTGCAGCGAGTTCGGGAAGTTGGCCCGGATCTGCCGGGCGCCTTCGATCTCGATGTCCAGCACCGCGTGGCGGCCCCGGGCAAAAATCCGCTCGATCTCGCTCCGCAGCGTCCCGTAGAGATGGCCGCCGTAGGTGGCCCACTCCAGGAACTCGCCGGCATCGCGTCGGCGGATGAATTCTTCTCGGGTGAGGAAGTAGTAATCCACCCCGTCGCGCTCGTTCTGGCGGATCGGCCGGGTCGTGGCCGAGACCGAATACCCCAGATCGTCCCGCCCCTGGAGCAGGTTTCGCGCGATGCTGCTCTTTCCCCCTCCCGAAGGCGCCGAGAGGACCAGCAGGAATGGCTTCACTCCAGGTTCTCGAGCTGTTCCCGGAACTTCTCGAGCTCGCCCTTCATGGCGACGACCTCGTGGGTGATCTCGGCGTCATTGGCCTTGGAGCCCATCGTGTTCACCTCGCGTCCCAGTTCCTGCGCGAGGAAGCCGAGCTGCTTGCCGGCCGGCTTGTCGCCGGCGAGTGCCGCCCGCACCGCCCCCACGTGAGCCCGAAACCGCACCAGCTCCTCGGTGATGTCGAGGCGGTCGGCCTGGAAGGCGATCTCCTGAGCCAGCCGCGCCTCGTCCACCGGACGCCCGTCGAGCAGCTCGGCCACCGCTGCCCGGAGCCGATCCCGCTCCCGGACCAGCCGGCCCGGCCCACGGGCCGCGATCCGTTCCGCGCCCTGCTCCAGCAGATCAACCCGGTGCCCCAACTCGGCGGCGAGCGCGGCCCCTTCGCGCGCCCGCATGGTCCGGCACTCGGCAATTGCCCGGGCCACGACCGGCTCGACCTCGCCCCAGGGAATCTCGGCGGTGCCCTCGGAGCCGGTGGCGATGACGTCGGGCTGGCGTGCCACAAGCTCGACCGTCACTTCGCCCCCGAGTCCGAGCGAGCGCTGCAGGTCGCGCAGACGATCGGCCACCAGACGAGCCCGCTCGAGATCCAGGCTCCACCCGCCCGTCTGCGCCGGCGCCTCGGTCCACCGCGCCTGCACCGCCACGTGCCCGCGGTCGAAATCCCGCCGGAGCCGCTCGCGCAGCTCGCCCTCGAGCCCGGCCAGATCGCCGGGGAGCTTGGCGGCGAGATTGAAGTAACGGTGGTTGACCGTGCGGATTTCCACCCGAAGCCGGCCTCCGGCCACGGGGCCGTCGGCCGCGCCGAAGCCCGTCATGCTGTACGGCACACCACCTCCGCAACTCCGAAGTAGCCGTCAAAGTTAGCGTTGAAACGGGTCCGATGGTAGCTCCGGCGCGTATCGGGCGGAGCGCGGCGGGGGACCGACGTGGGCCGGTTGAGCGGATCCTTGGCCCCGCTTGGCATGGCACTGCTGCCATCACTGTACAAGGTTTATCCGCAGCAGCTTACGGAGACGACCTCAACTAGTTCAGGAACTCCCACCGCACCCCGAAGCTGGAGCCGTACGCCGGGATCCGGAAGCCCGGCACGTAGGTGAGGTCGGTGGCGCTGAGGTTCCAGCGGTCCCAGTAAAGCGAGAAGCTCTGCAGCTCGACCTGCACCAGGCTCCGGAAAAAGGTCGCGCCGTTGAGCCGCACCGGCACACCCGCGGCGTCCCGACCGATCACCCCGTCGCCCCACGCTTCCATGCTGAGGCGAAGCTTCAGGTCGAAGATGCCGCTGGGGAACTGGCGCAGGAACTTCGAGCGAAGGGTGACCGCGGTCTGCGAATGCGTAGGCGGGAGTCCTTCCGGGATGCCGTCGCGCGGATCGCTGTACCAGCCCTCCAGGGTGATCCAGCGAACCGGCGCGATCCGAGCACCGACCGTCCACCACTCCGTTTCCGGCACCGGTCCGATCGAGGGGATCGTGAGGAACTCGGCGTAGCCGAACGGGTTGAACGCTGATGTCCGGCTCCAGCCGGCCTGAACGCCGAGCCGGCTGCGGTCGTAGGCCAGCGTCGCCTGGTAGTCGCGAACGTCCTGGGCGGTATCGGTGAGCACGGCCGGGGCGGCCACCAGCGAGCCGAGGCGGGCTGACCCGGTGAGGGCGATGCCATGCACCGGCTCGAGACCGGCGGCCAGGGTCACATAGTTGCTGTTGCGGCCGCCATCGTGGTGCTGGTGTACCGCTTCGCCCCAGGCGGTGAGGCCTCCGACCGGCGTTACTCCGGCGGTGGCACGGGCGTCGAGGCCGGTCCACCGGGAGCGGTAGAACACCGAGGCGCCCACGTGCGCAGTGGGGCCGCGAATGCCCACGGCTCCGCCGGCCTGATTGACCCGCTGGCTGAGTCCCGACCCGTGCCACGCCGTGCGGCCGTACAACAGGTCGAGGTAGGAGCCGTCCCCCGTCTCACGCTTCCGCAGGGCCAGGCGGACCTGCATGTCCGTCCGCGTGGCGTCGAATCCCGCGCCGATCGTATCGTTCGTGACCTCATCGGAGACGACGAAGGGTCGCCGGTTCGGGCCGGAGCGGATCAGCTGATACTGCAGCCCCAGGGTCGGCTTGGGGACGTAGCTGCCCTGCAGCCACACCTGGGTGTTGGAATAGGAGCTGGACGTTCCGCTCGCCGTGGGGGAGCTCAGGTAGTCGGCGGCGAGCGCGAAGCCGACGCCGGTATCGAAGCGCCGCTCCAGCGAGCCCTCGTAGCGGGCGTAGTCCCCGTCGCCTCGCGCGATGGCCAGGCGCGAGCGCGGCGCGAGGCGGTCGTGCCGGCGGGTGAACAGATAGACCCGCAGGCCGCCAGGCCAGGGCTCGACCTCGATCCGATCGAGCAGGCTGATCGAGAAGAGCGCTGGATCGACGGCCACGCTGTCCACCCCGGCCGGTACATAGGGAAGGCCGTCGAGGTAATACTCGGCCGACGTCGCGCCCCGTCCCCGGTAGTTGACCGGCTCGGGGCGGCCGGTGAAGCCGCCCCGCCAGAGATAGACGCCGGGAACCTGGGCGAGCAGGTCGCTCACCGTGGTGGCGTGTCCCCACTCGATCGAGTCCCTCGTGAACACGATCCGGGTGAGCGCCGGCCGGGGACCCGGGGGCGTGAGCGCCGGCATCACCGGCACCCGGGCGTTGATCTGCTGCTGGGCCTCGAGGAAGCGGGCGGTCTGGTTGGTCGTGTCCGAGCCGAGCGAATCGGCATAGACCGAATCCTCGGGGACCTGGGCCCGGGCGAGCGACGGAAGGAGCGAAAGAAGAAGGACGACGAGGGCGCGCAGAGCGCGCCGGTCGCCTGTCACGCGGTTCCGCCGGCGGATCGGCCCAGGAGGAACTCCGAGAACAGCCGGACGCCGATACCGGTGGGCCCCTTCACCCGCGCGGGGTCGTCCCGGTCGGTGTAGGCCGTGCCGGCGATGTCCAGGTGAGCCCAGGGGAACCCGTCCACGAACTCGCGCAGGAACCAACCCGCCGAGATGCTGCCCGCCGGCCGGCCGCCCGCATTCTTGACGTCGGCGATGTCGGATTTCATCAGATCGCGGTATTCGTCCCAGAGCGGCAGCGGCCACACCCGCTCACCGGCGCGCTCACCGGCCTGGCGAACCTCCTCCACCAGGCGGTCGTCGGTGCCCATGATCCCGCTGGCGGTGTGACCCAGCGCGATGACGATCGCGCCGGTGAGCGTGGCGATGTCGAGCACGGCCGCGGGACGATAGCGTCGCGCCCAGGAGAGCGCGTCGCACAGGATCAGACGGCCTTCGGCGTCGGTGTTGATCACCTCGATCGTCTTCCCCAGGTGGCTGGTGATCACGTCGCCGGGCTTGACCGCGGTGCCCGAGGGCATGTTCTCGGTCGTGGGGATGAGGCCCACCACGTGGACCGGCGGCTTGAGCCGTCCCAGCATCTCGAAGGTGCCGAGCACGGCGGCCGCGCCGGACATGTCGTACTTCATGTCCTCCATGTTCTGGGCCGGCTTGATCGAGATCCCGCCGGTGTCGAAGGTGACGCCCTTGCCGATCAGCACCACCGGCGCGCCGGCGCCACCGCGATACTCCAGGACGATGAAGCGGGGCTCCTCCGCGCTCCCCTGCGCGACCGCGAGCAGCGCTCCCATCTTCTCCCGCACGATGGCGGCCTTGTCCAGGACGGTCACGGTCATGCCATGGCGCGCACCCAGCTCCTCGGCCACACCCGCGATGTAGGTGGGCGTGCACACGTTGCCCGGCAGCACCTGAATGCCGCGCGCCAGCGTCTGACCGGCGCCGAGCGCCGCGCCGACGCGGTGGCCGCGCTGCAGCGGCTCGGCATCGTCCGTCGCCAGAATCTCGATCCGCTCGAGGGCCGGCTTCTTCTCCTCCGACGGGCGCTTCATGTCGTTGAACTGCCACGCCCCCTGCTCGAGTCCTTCGGCGATCGCCTGGCCCGCTTCCTCCGCGCCCACCGGCCCGCGGGCGTCGGCCGGCAGATGGAAGGCGCCGCGGGGGACGCCCACGCCGCGCATCCGTCGCGCGGCCGCGCCTGCGGCGCGCCGGATCGACGCCCGGGAGATCTCGTCGCCCTTGCCCAGTCCGATGAGCAGAATCCGGCCGGCGGGCCCGGGGGGGTAGACCAGCGCCGTCTCGTCGCGCTTGCCGCTGAAGTCGCCGGCAGCGAAGAGGCGGCCCAGTGCGCCGCCCGCCGAGGCGTCGAGCGTCGCGAGCGACGCCGGCAGGCCGCCTCGGCCCACGGCGACGGCGAGGAACGGGGTCTCATGTCCGGCCGGGACGGCGCGGACGACGGTGGTCTCGAAAGGCATGGCGCTCGGCGAGACGGATGACAGGTGGAGTGGAGGACGGCCGCGATTTTTCGGGTCGGAAGCTAGGCGGGAAGGCGGGAAGGCGGTAGGGCGGTAAGGCGGTAAGGCGGTAAGGCGGTAAGGCGGTAAGGCGGTAAGGCGGTCGGGCGAGTTGCGACCGACAGAGGCGACCCTCCTGTGTCAAGCACATCGGAGGGTCGTGTGCCATGGAGCCATCGTACCGCCTTACCGCCTTCCCGCCCTCCCGCCTCACTCCGCGGCCGCGGGCACCCCGGGCGGACGCGCGTGCGCCACCCGGCGACCGAACCTGGCCGCCACCCACTCCCGGAAATCGTCCAGGATCTCGTAGACGGTCGGGATCACGAGCAGCGTGAGCAGTGTCGATGTGATCGTTCCACCGATCACCGCGCGGCCGAGCGGCGCACGGAAGTCCGCGCCTTCGCCGTGGCCGATGGCCACCGGGATCATGCCGGCGATCAGGGCCAGCGTCGTCATGATGATGGGCCGCAGCCGGATCCGGCCCGCCTCGATCAGCGCGTCCCGCAGCGGCAGGTCGCGCTCCCGGGCCCACTTCGCGAAGTCGATCAGGAGGATGGCGTTCTTGGCCACGATGCCCATGAGCAGGATGACGCCGATCAGGCTCATGATATTGAGGGTGTCGTGCGTCACCCAGAGCGCCAGCACCACGCCGATGAGCGACAGCGGAAGCGAGACCAGGATCGCCAGCGGATCCAGGAACGAGCCGAACTGGACCACCAGGATCAGGTACATCAGCAGCACCGCCACGCCCAGCGCGGTGAAGATCCGGGTGAAGACCTCGGCCTGGTCCCGCGCCTCGCCGCCCCAGGTGATGGTGTAACCCGGCGGCAGCCGCATGCGATCGAGCCGGGCCTTGATATCCTCGGTAACCTGCGTGAGCGGCGCCCCCGCCACGTTGGCCTGGACGATGACGACCTTGTCACGATCGAGATGATCGATCTGGGCCGGCCCCAGGCCCTGGCGGATGGTGGCGACCTGGCCCAGCGGCAGCGTGACGGGCGGCCCTCCCGCCTGCGCGGGAACGACCAGCGGCAGCTGCGCGAGGTCGGTGATCCGCTCGCGGGCCTGAGGGGCGAGGCGGACGGTCACGTCGCGCGTCTCGCCCGAGGGGTCCACCCAGTCTCCGGCGTCGATCCCGGCGAACGCCGGCCGCAGCGACTGAGCCACCTGGCCCACGCTGATGCCGAGCGAGCCGGCCAGGCCGCGGTTGAGCTGGATCTCGAGCTCGGGCTTCTGGCCCCGGGTCGAAAGCCCGACGTCCACCGCGCCCGGCACTTTGGCCGCCTCGGCTGCGGCGCGCTGGGCGAGGCCGGTGAGGACGCGCGCGTCGTCGCCCTTCATCTGGATCTGGATCGACTTGAAGGCGCCGCCGAAACCGCTGGTGAACACCGACACCTGCGCCCCCCCGATCCCCTTCATCTCGTCACGCAGGATCTGCCCCAGCTCGTCCTGGCTGATGTGCCGCTCGGCCTTGGGCACGAGGCGCACATAGATGAGGGCCTGGTCCACCGACGGCGCCTTGAGCGGCACCGGGGTCCCCACGGTGGTGTAGGTGTAGCGGACCTCCGGATGCGCCCGCGCGACCCGCGCCGCCTCCTCGGCCTTGATGCGGGTGTACTCCAGATTGGAGCCCGGCGGGGCCTCCACGATCATGCTGATCTCGCTCCGGTCGCTCACCGGAACGAAGCCCGCGCCCACCTGACCGACGACCGGGACACGGGACACGAGCAGCCCCATGACGGCAAGCGTCCCGAGCGCGCCGGCGAGCTTGAGGCCGATGCACGGCATCAGGCCGACCCGATCCTTGAGCGGTTTCTGCAGGATCCAGAACACGCCCCAGAGCCCCGCCAGCACCGCGGCGGCGGCCAGAATGCCGCGGGCCGGGATCGTGAGCGCGGCGATGAAGGTGCCGAACGCCAGGCCGACCATCATGAGCCGGTGATCCAGGGCCCAGGCGATGAGCACCTTGTACCGATCGGCCATGCGGTCGAACCAGCGGTTGAAGCGGTCCAGCGTCCGGGCGATCGGATTCCGGCGCTCGTGGCCCTCGGTCTGCGGGTCGGCCCAGTAGGCCGAGAGCATCGGGTCGAGCGAGAAGGACACGAAGAGCGAGACCAGCACGGCGCAGGCAATGGTGAGCGCGAAGGGCTTGAACCACTGGCCGGCCACCCCGTACATGAACGCCACGGGCACGAACACCGCGACGATGGAGAACGTGGTCGCCGCGACCGCCAGGCCGATCTCGTCGGTGCCCTCCCGGCTGGCCTGGTAGTGGTCCTTCCCCATCTCGATGTGCCGCACGATGTTCTCGCGTACCACGATGGCGTCGTCGATCAGAATGCCGATGGCGAGGGACAGGCCCAGCAGCGACATCGTGTTCAGGGTGAAGCCGAAGGCCCACACCGCGACGAACGAGGCCAGCACGCTCACCGGCAGCGCGAGGCCGGTGATGACCGTCGAGCGCCAGGAGTTGAGGAAGAGGAACACCACCAGGACGGTGAGCAGCGCTCCCTCGATCAGCGCCTCCTGCACGTTGCGGACGGCGTGGTGCACCCGGTCGCCCGCGTCCTGGACCACCTCGAGCTTGACCCCCTCCGGCATGCGCTCCTGCAGCGCCGCGACGTGCCGATGGATCACGTCGGTGACCTGGGTGGTGCTGTAGCCCTTGGCCTTGAGGATCTCGATGCCGACCGCCTCGCGGCCGTTGAACAGCGCCTGATCGCGCTGCTCCTCGGTGCCGTCGAGGGCGTCGGCGACCTGGCCCAGGCGGATGACCTGTCCGTTGCGCTCCGCCACGACCAGCTGGTCGAAGTCCTCGGGTGAATCGAGGCGGCCCTTGAGGCGGATGGCGCGCTCGTCGAGCGGCCCGTTGAGCCGCCCGACCGGCGCGGCCAGGTTCTGGCTCTGCAGCGCCTGCACCACCTCGGCGACGCTCACGCCGGTCGCCTGCAGGTCCGCCGGCCGAAGCCGGACGGTGAGCTCACGCTCCAGTCCGCCGACCACGCTCGCCTGGGCGACGCCGGGGACGGTCCGGAGGTCGCGGACGATCATCGGATCGGCGATGCGGGTGAGCACGGCCGTGGGGACCGTGGCGGAGGTGAGGGCCAGCGAGAGCACCGACTGCTGCGACGGATCGAAGCGGGTCAGGACCGGCTCCTCCATCTCGGTCGGCAGGTCCTGCCGCTTGGTCGAGATGGCGTCGCGGATGTCCTGCGATGCCTCCTGAATGTCCTTCTCGAAATCGAAGAACACGGTGAACTGAGCCAGGCCGTCGGTGGCACTCGCCTGGGTCTTGGACCAGTCCAATCCGCTGATCGAGGAGAAGGACTCCTCGATCGGGTCGACGATCTCGCGCTCCACCGTCTCGGGCGAGGCGCCGGGATACACGATGGTGACCCCGATGATCGGCTGCTGGATATCGGGGAACTCGTCCGTCTGCAGATTCAGCAGGGCGGCGACGCCGAAGGCCACCAGCGCTACCATGGCGGTGATGGTGACGATGGGCCGGTGAATGGCGAAATCGGAGATGAACATCAGCGCTGCGCCTCTTCCTCGAGGACCCGCACCCGCGTCCCCGGCGCGACGCTTTCGGCCGAGCCGAGCAGCACGGTGTCCCCGGCGGCCACCCCCGACCGGATCTCCACCAGCTCGGCGACCTCGTCACGGAGGCCGAGCTGCACCGGCGTTTCCACCACGCGACCCGCCTGCAGCCGGTGGACGACGGGATTGGTCCCCCGGTTGTCCACTGCGGTGATCGGCACCGCCACCGCGCGCTTGGTCTCGGTGGCTACCCGTCCTTCGGCGAAGAGCCCGGCGGTGAACGCCTGCTGGGTGTTGGGCACGGTGACGTAGATCCGCACTTGGCGCGTGGTGGGGTCAACGACCGGGTTGATCCGGTCGATCCGTCCGGTGACCCGCTGGTCGCTGCCGGTGACGGTGAACTCCACCGGCGTGCCGGTCTTGAGGCCCGCGATCTCATTGGCCGGCACACTGGCCTCCAGCCGCAGGCGGCGCGGATCCACGATGGTGTAGAGCTCGGCGCCGACCTGGACCACGTCGCCGGCATCCACGTGGCGATCGCTCACCACGCCGTCGAACGGGGCGCGGACCCGGGTGTCCTCCAGCTGCTTCGAGGCAGCCGCGAACCGGGCCCGGGCGTCGTCCAGCGCCCCTTCGGCGTTGGTCGTGTTGAGGCGGGCGGTCTCCAGATCCCGCTCGGGCACCGCGCCGGCCTGCTCCAGCCGCTCCGAGCGCTCCTGGTTGCGCTTGGCAATCTCGAGGCTGGACTGCGCACTCCGCACCGCCGACCGGGCCGACAGGTAGGCGTCGCGCACGGCCGCGTCGTCGAGGGTTGCCAGCACCTCGCCCCGCTTGACGTGCTCGCCGGCCTCGGGGCCGGTCCGCTCGATGGGCCCCGGGACTTCGGCCCGCACGGTGGCGGCCTGCACCGGCTCGAGCGAGCCGGAGATGCTCGGCCCGGCGCGCAGGTCGGTCAGCGTCACCACGATCGTGTTTTCGGCGCCCACGGTCACGACCGGCTCGCTCGCCGGGGTCGCGCTCGCCTTCTGCTCGCTCCGGCAGCCGCCCACGACCGCCGCCGCCACCGCCGCTACCACGAGTGCCCGTGTCATTGTCCTGGCGCTCCCGTCACGCTCGTACTGGTGAGAATGCCCGCCGCCTGCGTCGCGCGGACAGCCGCATTGGGCGTGGCGCTGGAACCGGCGCTGGTGCCGGACAGCGGCGCGCTGACCGGCGAGGTCGCCGCCGCGGTGACCGCCGCCGTCTGCGCGGTCAGCGGCAGGGCCGGCAGCAACGCCAGCCGCATGCGCGCGATCTGCAGGTCGCGGGCGGACTGGGCGCGGTTCACCTGCGCCTGCGCCTGCTGGATCCGGAGGTCGTTGAGCTCGGTCTGGGTCGAGATGCCCTCGCGATAGCGGATCTCCGCGATCTGGTAGGCGCGCGACGCCTGCTCCTCGGTGCCGGCGCTGGCCTGCCAGACGGCTTCGGCGGCCTCCAGCTGAAGCTGGGCGTTCCGGGCATCCACCTGCGCCAGCTCTCGGGTCTGCTCGGCCCGAAGCCGCGCCTCCTCCAGGTTGGCCCGGGCCACGTCGCGGTCGCCCCGGATCCGGCCGCCGGTGAAGAGCGGCAGCTGCACGCCGAGGGTCACCGCCCAGTCTCCCAGGTAGTTGGTTCCGATGGGTGAGACCGTGTTGGGATAGCCGAGCTGGGCGTAGTCCGAGGTCAGCACGACCTGGGGCAGCCGCTGCGACTGGGCCGCCCGGAGCAGTCCCTCCTGCTGCGTGACCGCCTCGTTGGCCTGGCGCACCGGCGCGCGCACTTCGGGCGAGGTATCGGCCGGCGTCTCCACCAGCTCCGCGACGCGGGCGGGCTGCACCAGGGCGGTGTCGCCCAGCTCCGTCGTGAGCGCGAGGGTCTGATGCATCGGCAGATTGAGGATCTGGCGCAGGCGATCGTACGCCAGGTCGCGGGCCGCCACCCGCTGGATGACGATGGGTCGCTGGTTGTCGCGGGTGACCCGGGCACGAAGCAGATCGAACTCGGACTGATTGCCCACGTTGCGGGCCAGCTGAGTCTGACTCAGCGTGGTGTCCGCCTGCTCCAGGTTCGCCCGGGCGATCGTCACCAGCCGGTCGCCCAGCACCGCGTCGTAGTAGGCCTGGGTCACCTCGAGGAGGAGCTGCGCCTTGGCCGAGGTGAGCCCGACGGCCGCGCTCCGAACCCCGGCACCCGCGGCGCTCACCTGCCCCGCGACTCGTCCACCGGCGAAGATCGTCTGGGTGAACGAGAGCCCGAATCGGTAGGTGTTCGCCCGGCCGAACGGCAGATCGCTCCCCAGACCGGCGAACGGGTTCGAGTTGCTGGCGCACTCCAACGCCGACTCGAGCGAGTCGATCCGCTCGTCCAACGGCAGGCCCGGATGGGGAACGAAACCGGGGCACGGCTCGGACGGGCCACTGGCGCTCGAGTCATTCTGCAAGGCCGAGAACTGGCTCTGCAGCGCGCGCTGGAACGAGGCGACGCCGGTCACCTGCGGGAAGTACCCACTTCGCGCACGGCGCTGCTCGCCTTCCGCGCGCACGATCTCCTGTCGGGCGATCCCGACGGCTTCGCTCTCCTGCTCGGCGAGATCGAGCGCCTCGACCAGCGACAGCGGACGCGGCGGCGCAGCAGGCGCCTGCAACCGCGCGGTCGGGGTCTGCGCGTGCGCGGCGGGGACCAGCACCAGGAGCGCCAGCATCGTGAGCCGGGCCCTCATCGCGCGCTCCCCCGCGTCCTCGGCTCGGCGCCGATGCCCCGAAGGAAAAGGGCGATGTACTCCCGGAGGGCCCGGTCGGGCTTGTTGGCATAGAGGTCAGGCATGATGTCGCGTCCCATCGCGTCCGCGAAGAGGGTGCCGATCAGCAGCGCCGCGGCGGCCCCGGGCTCGAACTCGGCGCGGGCCAGGCCACGTTGGCGCAGGCGGGTCAGATACTGGGTGAGCGCACGCGCGGCGCGGACCGGGCCGCTGTTCTCGGGGACGAACAGCCCCGGATGTTCCGCAAACTCCCCCATGCAGGTCCGAATCAGCGCCTGCCGTCCACGCATGTCGGTGATGTGAGACCCCGCCCAGGCGAGGAGCTCGGCCGTGGGATCGACCGGCGTCTCGGGAAGCAGCTCGTCACTGTGCGGGTCCTGACACCGCGCCAGCGCCTCGCGCAGAAGTGCGTCCTTACTCCCGAAGTGCCGGAAGAGGGTGATCTCGTTGACCCCGGCGGCCAACGCGATTCGTCTGGTAGTGGCGCCGCGGTAGCCGGCCTCCGCGTACACTCGCGCCGCAGCGCTGAGGAGCTCGTCCCGAACAGTCATGGGCGGCGAGTATAAGAGTGTCCCGCAGAGTACGCAAGTAGTTGCTTACAGGAACGGCAGCAAGGTCCGCCCCGCCCAGCCGCGGCTAGGCTGCGGCCGTGTCGAGCTGCAGCCGGCGCAATCGTCGGATGGCGGCGATCCCCGCGGCGGGGCCGAGCGCCAGCACCACGAAGGCGAGGCGCCATCCCGCCACCTCGGCGAGCACCGGGACCAGCTGGATGGTGACCATCGTGAGGAGGAAGCCGAGCGAAGTCTGCAGCGTGAGCGCGGTGCCCACGGCGTGTGGCGGGGCGCCTTCGGCCACCATCGCGCTGAATTGGGCGGAGTCGGCCACCACGAAGAAGCCCCACAGCAGCACGAACGGTGTGAGCAGCAGCAGGGTGGTCCCATAGAACAGCCCGGCCGCCAGGCAGCACAGGCCGCTCGCGACCATCGCCTTGACGGTGACGGCCGCATACCCCTCCCGCCGGGCGGCCCATCCTCCCCACAGGGCTCCCAACCCGCCGATCGCGATGGCCCCGAAGGCGGCGAGGTAAACCCTCCCCGCTGGCACCGGGTGACCGACGGTAGCCCGGACGGCGGCGCTCGCCGCCAGAAAGGCCGGCACCCAGGTCCACATCGCGTAGAGCTCCCACATGTGGCCCAGGTAGCCGAAGGTGGCGAGTCGGGTTTCTCGATGGCGCGCGACGGTGGCCACCAGCCGCCAGGAGAACGGCCGTCGAGGGAACTGGTAGGGACCGTCGCGGTACGCCACGGCCACGATCACGGCGGACGCCAGAGCCGCCGCCGAGGTGAGCAGCACGACGGTCCGGACCGAGGTGACATCGGCGGAGCGAACCAGGTAAGGCAGCGCCTTGCCGACCGTCAGCGCGGCGACGATCGTCCCGATCGCGAGGCCGCGGTCGGTGCGGAACCAGGTCGCGGCCATCTTCATGGCGGGGGGATAGACGCCGGCCAGGCAGAGGCCGGTGAGAAAACGGAACACCAGTGCATCGGGGTAGGTGACGGCCCCGGCGAGGCCGAAGTTGGCGGCCGCCCCCAGCAGCGCCGAGCCCGCGAAGTACCAGCGCGACGGCAGGACGTCGGCCAGGTTGAGCACCGCGGCGCCGGCCGTCCCGGCCACGAAGCCGAGCTGCACGACGGTGGTGAGCCATCCGGCTTCGGCGGCGGAGAGTCCCCAGATGACGCGGTATTGCCCCGACACGGCGCTCGCCGAGAACCACAGCGACATGCCGAGCACCTCGGCGGCCGCCAACAGCGCGAGGGTGCGCCAGCGCCCCCGGGCGTCGTCGCTCAGCCGGCGGTCTCCATTCGGCGTGTGGCGGCCTCCCACTCCGCGAAGGCGCGCTCGAGCGCCTGCCGTGCCGCCTCGAGCTCGGCGCCGATCCGGGTCGCGGAGGCGGCGCCGTCGGGAGTGATATACAAATCGGGGTCTTCCAGCTGCGCCCGCAGCTCGGCCACCCGGGCCTCGTGCCGGCCGACGCCGGCCTCCGCTTCGGCCACGGCACGCTCCGCGGCGCGCCGGGCGGACTGTGCCCGGCGGCGATCGTCGTCGGGGCGGCGGGTCTGTTTCCGCTCGCGCACCTTGCGGAGCGCCTCTTCCTCGGCCGCCGCGACGGCCGCCGCATGGGCCCGCTCGACGCTGGCCGCTTCCCACTCGCCGAAACCGCCGGGGTAGTCGGTGATGTGCGTCTGGTGCAGCACCCAGGTGCGAGTGGTGAGCGCCCGGAGCAGCGCGCGATCGTGGCTCACCAGCAGCACGGTGCCCTCGTAGCCCTCGATCGCGTCTTCCAGGGCCTCGATGGACTCGACGTCGAGATGGTTGGTGGGCTCGTCGAAGATCAGGAAATTGGCCCCCGAGAGCATCATCATGGCGAGGGCCACCCGGGCCATCTCGCCACCCGAGAGCGAGCCGGCACGACGGAGCACCGCGTCTCCCGAGAATCCGAAGCGACCGAGGTGGCCCTGAATGGGCCCGCGGCCCCAGGCGGGTCGCAGGTCGGCGATGATCTCGTAGAGGGTGCGATCGGCGGGCACCTGCGCCAGATCCTGCCGGTAGTAGGCGATCCGCACCGAGTCGGGAATCCGGACCTCGCCGCCGTCGAGCGGCCGCTCTCCGACGATGGCACGGAGGAGGGTGGACTTGCCCGCTCCGTTGGGTCCCACCAGGCCGACCACTTCGCCTCGCCGGATCGTCGCGCTGAAGCCGGTCAGGAGCACCCGGTCATCCAGTGCCACGCGTACGTCATCGGCGGCCAGGACCTGGTCGCCACCCCGCTCGTCGGCCGAGAGGCGGAGCGCCATGGCGCCCTCGTCGCCCGGAGGCGGACTGAGGCGGCTCACCCGTTCCAGCCGCCGCCGGCGTCCCTTGGCCTGCGCGCTGTTCTGCCCCGCGATGTTGCGACGGATGTAGTCCTCCTCCGCCGCGATCACGCGGGCCTGCTTGGTGTACGCGCGCTGCTGGGAGAGACGGCGCTCGGTCCGCTGCTGAAGGAACGCCTCGTAATCGCCGGCGTAGGCCACCGCGCTCCCGGCCTCCAGATGGAGCACGTGGTCCACCACGGCCTGAAGGAAGGCGCGGTCGTGGCTCACCAGCAGGACGGTCGCGTCCACGCCCCGCAGGTAGTCCTCCAGCCACCGGCTGGTCTCGAGGTCGAGGTGGTTGGTCGGCTCGTCCAGCAGCAGGACGTCGGCCGGCGTGACCAGCTGGCGCGCCAGACCCAGGCGCCCGCGCTCGCCGCCGCTCAGCTGGTCCAGCGGCTGGGCCCGCGCCTGGTCGGGGTCGAACCCGAGGCCGTGCAGGACGGCGTCGATGCGCGCGGCGACGCTGTAGCCGTCTTCCCGCTGGAAGCGCTCCAGATCCCGATCATACCGGGCGAGCATCGGCGGGGTGCAGCGATCCCCCGCCTCCGCGATCGCGGTTCCCTGCTCCGCCAGCGAGCGCTCGAGGGCCAGCAACTCGGCGAAGGCCCCCGCGGCCGCCTCCCATACCGTCGAGGCGCCGGTGAAGGTGCGGTGCTGCTCCAGCAGGCTGAATCGCAGCGCCCCGCTCCGCGCCACCGCGCCCTCGGCGGGGTCGAGCTCCCCGGTGAGCAGGCGGAAGAGCGAGGTCTTGCCGCTGCCATTCCGGCCGATGATGCCCCACTTCTCTCCCCGCGTCACGGTGAAGGTGACGTCGCGCAGCACCCGGGTGGCGCCGAAGTCGATGGCCGCGCCGGACACGGCGATCTGGGTCACCGGCCGACCCACTCCCGCCAGGACGCTTCGCCGTCGCCGATGGTCAGCCGCTGCTGCTGGCGGACCAGGGGCATGCGCAGGAGGAGTGGCTCGTCGGCCAGCTTCTCCAGCCAGCGCTCGTCCCCCAGCCGCGCGGCGCCGAGGCCGAGGTCGGCGAATCGGCGGGAGTCGCGGTCGATCAGCGCCTCCACCCCGAATCGCTGGGCGAAGCGGCGCAGCTCGCCGATCGATGCGGCGCGCTCCTGCAGGTCCACGAAATGGGTCTTGATCCGCCGCTCGGCGAAGAAGCGCAGCGCCTTGCGGGTGTCGGGACTCTTTCGGATGCCGAAGATCTGGACTTCCATGGGCGGGGAATCTACAACCGGACCGGCATCCCCACGGCGAGCCGGCCCGGCCCGTGATGCAGCGCGTTCTGGCCGAAGTAGACCTTGCCGTCCACCTTGCGGAAGGTGGCCAGCGTCCGGAGCGGCTCGACGCCGCGCTCGGTGGTTTCCTGGTCGGTGGTGGTGATCACGCAGCGGTCGCACGGCTTCACCGCCCGAAACCCGATCTCGCCGATGCCGAAGGCATCCAGCCGGTCCTCCACGAACGGGGTGCCGCCCCGGATCACCAGGTTGGGGCGGAAGCGATTCATCGGCACCGGCGCGGGCAGGCGGGCGTTGAGGTCCGCCAGGGATTCTTCGGACAACAGCAAAAAGGGAAATGCGTCGGCGAAGCCGACCCTGGACGACGCAGGCGCCCGCGTCGGGTCGACCGGGCGCCAGGTGGTGTCCGGCATGTACACCAGCATCACCTCGGCCTCCAGCAGGCGGGAGAACCAGGACGCCGCGGCCTCCCCCTGCCAGGCGGCCGTGCACTCATCCTCCCAGATCCCGACGGTGGTGCCGACCGCAGCCGCGGGGCGGAGCGGGAGGCTCAAGGGATCGAGCCCGGGCCCGCGGACGACCAGGCGGTCACCCTCGAGCGCGGGTCGGGCCAGCGCGAGCCGCGGGTGGGTGCGCTGGGTGATCATCCCGCCCCGAGGGTCCACCACCATCCAGCGGCGGTCGTGTCGCAGGCCGAAGTCGTCCACGTCCACCTGCTCGACCGCAATGCCCCCCGCCGATTTGATCGGGTAGACGACCAGGCTCGAAACCGTGAGCGCACTCATGCCGGCCGTCGGCGGCGCCACCACCATGCGACCGCGCCCATCCCGGCGCCGCCGACCACCAGACCAACGGCGAAGGCCAGCGCCAGCCTGCGGCGTCCGGTGTGCCGCTTCGACCCAGGGGTAGACGGCCCCGCCAGCAGAAAATCGGTCAGCGCGACGGCCTGGCCTTCTGTCAGGCCGAGCGCCGGCATCTGCGACTTCGGATTGTCGAACTTCGGCTGCAGAATGTGATGCCGCATCCACAGCTGAATCCGATCCATACCGTCCACGGCGAGCACGTCATGGCGTGCCTTCCGGCTGCTCACGAAGGGCTCCACGGGCAGCGCATCCACCGAATCGATGCTGCGACGGTACTCCTTCGAGAACAGCCGATCGGTCAGCCGAGCCACCAGCGAATCGCGATCCAGCGGAGGACCCGCCGTCCCGCCCTTGCCCTGAAGGGAGTGGCAGCCGAAGCAGCCCTCATCCTCCATCAGCCGGATGGGCTTCGTATCCGCGGCCAGGCCGTAGGGGTAGACCGCGGTGGAATCGTAGGTCACGGCCAGGATCGCCGTGACCCCGGTGTGGTCGGGGAAGATCGGCACGACGTAGACGGCATCGGGGCCGCAGCCGAGCCCCACCACCGACTGATAGCCGTCGCCGCGATACTGCATGAGGTACTTCGGCTCCTCCAGCATCCGATGCTCGCGTAGCCCGTACTGCAGGGCATAGACCCCTTTGCCATGGCGGTCCTCGGCTCCGGTCAACCGCGGAGTACCGGACAACGCCACGAAGAATCGGTCGGCCCAGGAGGCAGGCAGTCCGGCGGTGCCGGCACGGCAGTAGTCCATCTGGACCGGCGACACCGCCGGCCCGAACACCATGGCAGCGTTCATCCCGATGCTCAGGTCGGTGCCATCCCAGCGGTAGTCGGTGCCGGGCTCGATCTCGAGGAACCGGTCGAGGTCGTTGCCGTTGTCCGCCACCAGCACCTGAGATCCCACGACCTTGAGCCCGAACGGATTGCGCAGACCATAGGCCCACACGGAGGCCGGGATCGCCTCGGCCCCGCCCTTCGCGTGGGGATTACCCGGCGCCGGGCGCCCGTCGAGCGTCAAACGGAGGAGCTTGCCCAGGGTCGATCCCAGATTTCGGCTGGCCTTGTGATCCTCGCCATCCCCGACGGAGACGAAGAGCGCGGCCGGTGTCGCCTGGCAGGGGCCGATCTGGTGCGAGATGGCCGACACGTCGTGCAGAAAGAGATCGGTATACAGGGTTTTCGAGGTCGGGGTCAGCGCGAAGCGGCTGGAGCCGGTCTCGAAGCGCGCCAGGCCGTTTCGCAGGACCCCGCTCGAGTCGGTGTAGGCGAAGGTCGCGAACACGTAGCCGTGTCGAGGCTCGAGGCAAAGGCCGGCCAGGCCGGACTCCCCGGTATACGAGGGCAGTGTGTCCCCGGTCGGTTTGGGCATGACGCCCACGGCGAAGTCGGAGACCGTGCGGTCATTGGTTACGACCTTGATCGTTCCGCCGATCTCGGTCACGAAGTAGAGGGGATCCTTCGGCCCCGGGCCCGGCTCGGGCACGAACACCATGGAGGTCGGAAAGTGGAAGCCCTGGGCGTCGCGGCGAAGGGTGAATCCCTCGGCGAGCGCCCAATCGGCTCGAAAATCGGCCGCGGCCGGACGCTGGGCGGCAAGCCGCGAGGGCAGGCTCGAACAGGTCGCCAGCGACAGGAGGGCGAGGAAACGGGTGGATTGTTGCGCTGGTCTCGGCATGTCAGGACGGATGATGGTGAGGGTGCGGGGGCGTGGCACTCCGACGTTCAGCCCGGCGGCGGCAGTCAGGGTCCACCATGGCGATCGCGAATCAGCCATTCGCCCGCGCCACTGAACAACCCGGCGATGGACGCCAGATCCTCCCAGGCCAGGCGCCGCTCCCGCCGCAAGGTCGTCACGAAGTGCTTGCCATGCCGCTGCACCCGGTCTCGGAAACGTCGGAGCATGTGTCGGTCTCGGAGGCTCGCGTGCTTCGCCAGGAAGGCGCCCTGCCCACGGCCGTACGCCCAGCGCAGCGGCACTTCCGCCGTGTCCTCGCGCCAGGCCCGGTGGACCACGATCGCCTCGGGCACGTAGATGATACGACACCCACCTTCCAGGAGCCGATAGCACAGATCGTTGTCTTCCGCGGCGGCGTACCGGGTGCCCGGCCCAAGCCGCTCGTCGAAGCCTCCGATGCGCGATATCGTGGCGCGGTGGCCCGCCATGTTCCCGGAGAAGAGGACGTCGCGGCCCACCCGTCCCTGATAGACCTCCCGGGTGGTCGTTCCACTGATCGACGGCGCGAAGGCGCCGGGGGTCTCGGCTTCTCCAGGCACCACCTGACCCGTTACCACTCCATCCGGCCCGGCCTCCACGGCGGCCTGGAGCAGCTGCTCCCACCAGTCCGGAGCCGCCAGTACATCGTCGTCCGTGAACGCCACCACGTCCTCACTCGCGGCCTGCAGGCCTGCGTTGCGGGCGCGGCTCACTCCTCGCGTGCTCGGTCGCAGGTAGTGGAGCCTGGTGCCCGGAGCGGCGGACATGGCCGCGAGCGCGGGGTCAGGAGCGTCGCTCTGGTCCACCAGAATCAGCTCCGCCGGTCGTGCGCGTCCCCGCATGACCGAATCCACGGCGGCCCGGAGAAGCTCCGGGCGGTTGCGGGACGGAATGACCAGCGAGCCTCGCGGTACCGCGCTCACGAAATCCCGGACCCGCCGTGCGGCGCGCGCTTGATGCCATGAACACCGACGATGACCGGAAAGTACTCGTCGTGATGCTCCAGGACGCCGCGCGGCAGCTCCTCCCACGCCAGCCCGTGAAGGAAGGCACACGCGGTGCGCACGTTGCCGTAGGAGCTGACGGTCAGATTCTCGGCGCCGAAGACCGGGTAGAGGAGCTCGCGGCAGCCCGCGGGGGTGAAGCGCCAGTAGTCGCGCGCGGGCCCGTAGTGCGGCGCCAGACGGCTCACCGCCGGAACCGTGGCCAGGAGCACGCCGCCCGGCCGAAGGATGCGGTGCACGTGCGCCAACGCCGCCGGCACGTCGGGAATGAACTGCAGCGTCTGGGTGAGGATGAAGCAGTCGAAGGTGTTCGCCGGGATTGGGTTCGCGGCGCTCAGGTCCGCGACGATGGTGGCCAGCGGGTTCGTCGGATCCACATCCAGCACATCGCCGCGCTCGACCCCGGTGCCGTACTTGGTGGTGTATCGCGGATCATTGACCTCGAGCACCCGGCCCCGAATGTCGTTCCGGTGGTCCGCGACGAATCGTTCGATGTAGTACCGATCGAGTGCCGTACCCCGGTCGAAGCCCCAGATCGGACTCAGCGGCTTGCGCCGGTTGGTGCCAAGGAGCCAAGCAGGGCGGACCCATCGACGCCAGCGATGCCGGAGGGCTTCCCAGGAGAACGCCGAAGCGCGGTTCGTCATCGCGCGGCCGCCGTATCTGCGGGGGCACCGCATCCCCCCGGCGGTACCTGGAGGATCAACAAAGGCGGCCGGACCTCCGGGTGGGCATCGTTCACCGGTTGAGCCGAGGGGCAGCTCAGTCGCAGCGCCGGCCCACCCACCAGGTAGTTGGCGCGGGTGCGTCGAGCGGCGTCCCGCGCGGGACCGATCGAATCGAGGTACCACGGGATCGGGTCGCCGCCGGTCCAATAGCCGGTCGACCGACCATCGAGCCAGAACTTCGCGTACAAGGCAAGATTCTGCCCGGCTTCGCTGGTGTCGGATACCACGACCGCGACGCGGTCGCCCGGCTTCATCGCTCGTTCCAGGCCGCGCACCACCTGCCAGATCGGCTCCAGCGTGCTGGAGCGATACTGGAGGAGGTACCAACCCAGGTTGAGCGCCAGGGGCAGCGCGGCGACCCAGGCCATCCTGGCGACCAGCGAGCGCGACCGCAGCGCGCCGACGAGCACGGTCGCGGCCGCCCCGGCCGCGAACAGGCACGCGGGGCCGGCGCCCAGCCGGCGGCCAATCGCCCAGATGAGGGCGAGACTGGGCGCATCCATCGCTCGGGGGAGCAGATGCCCGGCCAGAGGCCCCAGGGGGATGATGATCGCCGCCAGAACCACCGCGGCCGCGCCCCAGGCCACCGGCAGTGATGACGAGGTCAGCGTCGCGACGATGAGCAACGGTGCCAGGGCAAAGAGGTAGCGCTCCTGGACCTTCGGGGTGTCGTTCAGGAGCAGGGTGTGCCGGGCGATGCCGAGCAGATAAATCACCAACACCAGCAGGGTGAACCCGATGAACCATGCCCGCCGGGGGTCGCGTCGAGCGGCGGTCCACATCCCGGGCAGGGTCACCAGCGGCAGGACGCCGGTGCCCAGCGCGAGGGCCGACAGCAGGGCGAGCACGACCAGCAGCATCGGGAGCACGGGTGGCAGCAGGGGTCCGTGCGCTTCCTGCGCGTAGAATCGGCTCAGAACCACTTCCGATGCCGAGCTGGGGACCTGCCCCGGTCCGGCCAGCACGTTACGCAGCACGAGCGCGATGGCTACGCACACGAGCGGCAGAAGCCGTGGGGCCAGGAGCTGGAGCTGGTTCCGGAGGGGTGTTCCTGCCTTCCACTGTAGCCCGGCCCAGGCGAGGAGCGACAGCCCGTACGCGGCCACCAGCAGGAGAGCGAGCGGCTTGGTGAAGTAGGTCAGGCAGAGCACGACGCCACAGGCCACGCCATCGCGGACGCCACCCCCGGTCAACGAGCGAAAACACAGCCAGCAGGCGAGGACGAAGAGCGGATAGTAGAGGCTCTCCTCCATGATCAGCGCTGAATAGGTGCCTCCCGGCACCAAGGCGGCGAGCGCCGCCGCGGCGAAGGCAGCGGGCGGGGGGCCGAACTCCCGCGCCAGGACATAGGTCGGGAAGATCACCGCGGTCATGCAGGCCGCGTTGATCCCGCGGGCCAGGTCGAACGCGATCCGGGCATGATCGACCCAGAACACGGCGCTCAGCACCACGGGGTACAGCACCGCCGGCGTATCCACCGGCTGGCCGAAGAGCAGGAAGGGTTGATGCGCGATGAAGGCCTTCGCCATCTCCCAGTGCAGCAGCTCGTCCCGGAAGATCCGCGGCTCGGTGATCGGCAGGGCGGCCAGCCAGCGCACCGCCGTGACGCCCAGCCAGAGCCACAGCACACGAAGCGGGATCACCGGCCGTTCTCCGGGCTGAGCCCCTCGGGCACGCTGTCCGGATGTCCGGTCACCAGGCCCGGCCCGCCCCGCGGCGCGCGGTGAACCAGGAATGCCGCGAACCCGATGACCATGTGCTCGATATTGAGCAGGAGAAACAGGGCCGACAGCGCCAACGCCCGCTCCGCGTCGTACCCGAACGCGCCCAGCACGGCGATCAGGACGGCGTCCCGCACACCGACTCCGGCAAAGCTGATCGGGGCCGCCTGCAGGATGGCGATCAGGCCGATGGCCGCGAGCAGCGCCGCCGCGGGAACGGTCACGTCGACCGCCTGGAAGAGCAGCCACAGGCGGACGACGGTGGACGCCAGCGACCCGAGGCTGGCCACCAGAAGCTTCGCGACCAGGGCCGGCCGCAGATGCAGTTCCGACCATTCCTGGTGCCCGCGCTGCAGCGCGGTCGCCCACCGCCGGGGCAGCACGCGACCGCCCAGCCCGACGATGCGGTCGCGCGACCCCCGCGCGACCAGCGCCGAAAGGCCGACGGTGAATGCCACCGCGGCTCCGACCGCGACCAGACGGATGGGGGATTGGAGCTGCTGCGGAAAGTGCCCGAGCACGGCCGAGAGGCCCAGCAGCGTCACCCAGCCCATGACCAGGAAATCGAACAGCCGGTCGAGGACGATGCTGAACAGGGCCGACCCCAGCTTGTGCCCCCGGTCCCGCAGGTACCACGCCTTGAGAAAGTCCCCCGCCTGGCCCGGGGTGGCGCCGCCGAGAAACAGCCCGATCATGTAGAGGACCATCAGGGTCCCGAGCGGCGGCGAGTGCCCGCTCAGGGTGCGGACCAGCAGTCCCCAGCGCCAGGCCTTGAGCAGCACGAAAATCGGAAAGAGGGCGAGCGACAGCAGCACCGGGGTCCACCGGGCCGCTTGCAGGAAGGCGAGGATCTGCCCCAGGTCCGTACGGGCGAGGAAAAACGCCAGGATCGCGGGGCCGAGCAGCCGTGGCCACCAGCGCGCGAGCCGGCGTCCCGGCGACACGGTCACTGCTCCGGGCCTCGAAACCGCAGGCTGGCGACCTGCTCCGAGATGAGGCCGAAGAGGAACAGCACGATGCCGCCCAGGAAGAACATCACGGTGGATGGCGGCAGGTGCAGCCAGGGCCGTCCGCGCGCCACCGACCAGCCATAGGCTACGAGCGAGAGGAGCTCGAGCAGGACGCAAATGGGAAAGAAGAGCCGCAGGGGGCTGAACAGGGTCGCGATCCGCAGGATGATCAGAGTGAATTTGACGCCGTTGCGGATGAGCTGCTGGGAGCTGCGGCCGCCCGCCCGCTTGTACACGGTGATCGGCTCGAAGCGCACGTGGTAGCCGGCCTTCGCGAAGGCGAGGGCGCTGGTGGTGGGCCAGGAGAACCGGTTCGGGAGCAGGTGGAGAAACTGGGTGATCACGTCGCGGCGCATCGCGCGGAACCCGGAGGTGAGGTCGCGCATCTCCAGACCGACCAGGTAGGACCCCAGCCGGTTGAGCGTGACGTTGCCGATCCAGCGCCAGGCGTTCTCCTGCCCGCTTCGGCTGCGCTCGCCGACCACCATGTCGTACCGGCCGATGTAGGACAGCAGGCGGGGGATGTCCGCCGGATCGTGCTGCCCGTCGGCGTCGAGGATCAGGACGATATCCCCGCGGGCCTCGCGGATTCCCGTCTTGACCCCTGCCCCGTTGCCGATGTTGTAGGGGCGCCGGAGGACCCGGGCTCCGGCCGCGGCGGCCTGGTCGGCCGTGCCGTCGCTCGACGCGTCGTCCACCACCAGGATCTCGGCGTCGGGACACTGGGTCCGCGCCGCCGCGACGACGCGGCCGATCGTTTCCCCTTCATTGAACGCCGGAATGACGATGCTGACGGTGAGCCCCCGTGCGGCGGTCGATGGGGCCGGCTCGGTCACGTGGATACTCCTCCGCCGCGGGCGCGCCGCGTGCTGGTGGTGTGCGGACCGCGCCGCCTGGCGTGGCGCGAGTCCGATCGACACCGGGGGATGGCTAGAACTGGAAATACAGGAACGGGGAGCTGCCGTTGCCGAGCATGATCGCGAGGCAGGCCCCGAACGCCGCCGCGAGGGCGAGCGCACGACGCGGGTGAGGCGGCCAGCGACGGTGGAGGTCGATGGCGTTCGGCCCGGCCATGGCCCACCAGCCCGAGAACACCAGGAATAATATCATCGGGAGGCCGGCCGCCGCGGGAGCGCCGTCGGTGTAGACGAACATCTTGTGGAGCATCACCCCCGCCATCGTGAAGTCGCCCGAGCGAAAGAACACCCACCCCACCACGACCGCGGCGAACATCCCGAGCTGACGCGCCGGCGCGGGCAGGCGGTTCCAGGTCTCACCCCAGCGGCGGTACGCGGCGAGGAGTGCGCCATGGTAGCCGCCCCACACCACGAACGTCCAGTTGGCACCGTGCCAGAGGCCACCGAGCAGCATCGTGATCATGAGGTTGCGATAGGTCTTCCACCGCCCCTCGCGACTGCCGCCCAGTGGGATGTACAGGTAGTCGCGGAGACAGCTGGACAGGGAGATGTGCCAGCGGCGCCAGAAGTCGGACGGGTCCAGCGCCTTGTACGGCGAGTTGAAATTGATGGGGATGCGCAGACCGAACATGAAGCCGAGCCCGATCGCCATGTCGCTGTACCCGGCGAAGTCGAAGTAGAGCTGGAAGGTGTAGCCCAGCATGGCGAGCCAGGCGCCGGCGGACGAGAGCTGCCGGTAGGCCGCCAGGGTCGGGTCGACGTAGCTCGCCAGGGTATCGGCGACGAGGACCTTCTCGAGCAGCCCGGTGATGAAGAACGAGACCCCGATGCCCAGCCAGCGGCGACGATCGGCCTGCCCCAGGTGCTCGAGATCCTCCTCGATCTGGCGAAACCGCACGATCGGCCCCGCCACCAGCTGGGAGAAGAGCGAGACATAGGCCGAAAATTCGAAGAGGTTGCGCGTGGGCCGGATCACGCCACGGTAGCTGTCGACGATGTAGGTGATCGTGTGAAAGGTGTAGAAGGAGATGCCGACCGGAAGCACGATCTCCCAGGCCGGGATCCGTACTCCCGCGCCGAGGGCCTGGAGCACTCGGCCCACCGAGTCGATCAGGAAGCCGCCGTACTTGAAGAACCCCAGGAGGGAGAGATCGACGGTGATCGGGAGCACCAGGCAGAGCTTCCGTCGGTGGGGATCCGACCAGCGCAGAAACCCGAGGCCGGCGAAATAGCTCACCAGGGTGGAGGCGGCCATCAGCAGGCAGAATCGCGGGTCCCAGTAGCCGTAGAAGACGTACCCGGTCACCGTGAGCCAGACGTAGCGGGCCTTGGCCGTGCCCAGGAGCCAGAACACCGTATAGGTGATCGGGAGGAATACCCCGAGGAAGATGAAGCTGTTGAACAGCATGCTCAGCCTTCCCCGCTGGCGGAACGAACGCGCCGTGGCGACCTTCCTGCATCCCCGACCCGACCCAAAGGAACGTCATGCTGTCCCGCCTGCGCGCCTGGCTCCGATGGCCGCTGCTGGTCCTGGCTGCGCTCGCCGGCGGCGAGCTCGCCGCCCGGCTGGACGACCTGGTTCGCTACGACGTTCCCTTCTTCAAGCCGCTCGACGTCGGGTACGATCTGACGATCCGCGATTCGGCCACCATCCGCGGCCGGCCGTTCGGGAGGTTCAAGAAGGTCCGGCTCAACGCTGCGGGCTTTCGCGGCGCGGCCGTGACGCCGGCGGCGCCCGCCGGGTGTGTCCGGGTCGCCGTGCTGGGCGCGTCGGAGTCGGTGGTCGGCGGTGAGGACGCCGGGACCGAATACCCGGCCCAGGTCCAGCGCTCGCTCGACGGACGTGGCTGCTTCGACGTGCAGAACGCCGCGCTGAGCGGTTTCGATCTTCCCCATCTCACGGTCCTCTGGGATCACTGGGTCGCTCGCTGGTCGCCCACGCTGGTGGTCCTGTATCCGACGCCGGCCTTTTACCTCCGCCCGGAGCCGCCGACGTATCCCGAGGCTCCGACCGGTCGGGCGCGAAAGCCCAAGTGGTGGACGCCACGCCTGGAGGATCGCGCCCCCGGCGAATGGTCCCTGCCGGAAGTGGTCCAGACGTGGATCGCGCGGCGGGACATCCGCCGGGAGGTGGCGGCGCACGAGCCCGGCTGGGAGTATCAGCAGGTGCCCCCCGACCGATTGGCGCTCTACCGCCGTCACCTCGACAGCCTGGTCGTCGCGATCCGCGCCGCCGGCGCCGAGCCGGTGCTGGTGACCCACGCCATGCGGTTCGCCGATCCCATGCGGCCCTCCGACGAGCTGCAGCTGCTCAAGTGGCAGCGGGGAACGCGGGCCACCGCCCAGGTGGTGCTCGATTTCGAGCGCGCCGCCAATCAGGTGATGCTCGAGCTCGGGCGGCGCCGCGGCGTCATGGTGGTGGACGCGGCGTCTCGCCTGACCGGCCACGAGCAGTGGTTCGTGGACTACATTCATTTTACCGTGACCGGCCGGGCAGTCATGGGCCGCCTGCTGGCCGACAGCATCGCCGCCCTGGCCGCTCGGCGTCCGTCCACCCGATCCCTGAGCGACAGGGTCGCGCCATGAGGCGTCCGTCCTCCCGTTGAAGGCGACCGCTCGAGACTCGCTCTTCCTGGTGGCCGTCACGCTGGTCGCGGCGGCCCCCTACCTGGGCGGGCTGGGATTCTCCAGCGACGACTGGAGCTTCCTGAGCTGCTTCGTCCTCTCCAAGGATCAGTCGCTCCCCGGCCTGATCCGCTCGCTGGCGCCCGAGGGCAGCATCGCGAGCCGGCCGGTGCAGGCGGTGCAGCTGGCCGCGCTCTACCAGGCGTTCGGACTCAGGCCGCTCGGGTACCACCTCTACAACACCGGACTGTTCGCGCTGACGGGCGTCCTGCTGCTGCTCGTGCTGCGGGAGCTGCGGCTCCCCCGGGTGCTGGCCGTGACGGTTCCGGCCCTGTACGTCGTCCTGCCCCATTACTCCACGGCTCGCTTCTGGTACGCGAATTTTCACGCCGGGCTCAGCACCGTGCTGTACCTCCTGGGGCTGTACGCCGGCCTCAGGGCCGTCCGAGCCGCGCGCCCCGCGGGTTGGACCGTGCTCAGCCTGCTCGGCGTCGGGACCAGCGTGCTGGCGTACGAGCTGGTCTTGCCCCTCGCCCTGCTCCACCCCTTGCTGCTTCGCCGGCATGCCACCCGGCCCCGGCCCATCGTGGTCTGGGCCACCTGGGCCGTGCTCGGCGCCGTCACCGTGTTCAAGATGCTGACCACGGCGCGCATCAACCCGCGGCATTCGTTGGCCGACCTCACTGGGCTGGTGCACCAGGCGCTCAAGATCAACCTCATGACCTATGGCGTTCGGGCGCCCGGCCTGGTGTGGGAGACCATTCGGCATCCTCCGGCCAGCGCCGCGATCGTCGCGGCCGGCCTCCTCGCGTTGCTCTCCCTGCTGTATCTGGGCGCACTGGTGCGCGCCGACCGCGCCGCGCTCGCGCATCTCCGCCCCGCCCTGGCCCTCTGCCTGGCCGGCCTGGTCGTGGCGGCCGCCGGCTACGCGATTTTTCTGACCACCGGCATGAGCCTCGACCCGACCGGCAGCAACAATCGGAGCTCGGTCATCGCGGCGGCGGGCATCGCGCTCGCGGGGGTCGGCGCATTGGCGGCGCTCGCCACCAGGCTGCCCTCCTCCGCGCGCCCGCTCGGATTCGCCCTGCCGGTCGCCCTCGCGCTGTTCGGCGGGTCGCTTCTCAGCAGCAGGCTGGCGGACTACTGGGTGCAGGCCAGCCGTCAGGCAGAGACCATCGTCGCCGCGGTGGCCCGCACCTTTCCCCGGCTTCCGCCCGGCTCGACCGTCATCCTCGACGGCTTCTGCCGCTATGTCGGGCCGGCCGTGGTCTTCGATGCATCCTGGGATCTCGCCGGCGCGCTGCGCATGACCTACCGGGATCCCGCCCTGCTGGCCGACGTGGTGTCTCCCGACACCAGGGTGGGCGAGGACGGCATCCACACCACCGTGTACGGCGACGAGACGATCTATCCGTACCGACGGCTCCTGGTCTTCAATTTTCGCCATGGTATCGGTGTGCCGCTGGCGAACGCCGCCGAGGCCCGCCGCTACTTCGAGCGCTACGATCCGGACTTCTCCAACGGTTGCCCGCCGGGGCGCGCCGGGCACGGGGTCGAGGTCTTCTGACCTAACGGCGCAGCTCCTCCTGCCACAGTCGGAAGAAGAGACCTCCACGCAGCCTGTCGTCCGCCGGTGTGCCTCCCGCGTCGGCCGCGTACTGGCGGTACTCCGAGGGCGCGTGGATGATCCAGCTGAGGAGCTGAAGCCGGCGCATATCGGAAGGCAGGACGCCGAGCGACTCGCCATACCGCGCCAGGCATTCCTGCTGCACCCCGCCGGTGAAGGTCGCGGGGTTCTGGGCCGTCCGGTAGGAGTCCAGAAATCTCCTGGACTTCATCGCTTTGTCGTGGAAGAACGCAAGATAGGTCAGGAAATAAATCAGATCCAGCGCCGGCAGGCCCTGCGGATCGGCCGACTCCCAGTCCAGCACCGCCAGCGTGCCGTCGCCGGTGACGAACAGATTCCAGGGCGAAAAGTCCCGCTGCTCCGCCACCACGGGGAGTGGCGGCAGGCCGGCGAGCGTCTCGGAGGTCTGTCGTAGCAGCGCCGGTTCGGCCACGCCGCCGAACATCTGGCCGAAGCGCTCCAGCGCGGGCTGCACCACCCTGGCGGGCGACGACCGCACCAGCGGCCCGCCGCCGAGCGCCAGGTCGGTGAGCCACTCGGTCGCCTGCAGCGCCAGCGCCCGATACCGCGGCGGCCGCAGCACGCTCCAGAGCGGTGCGCCCGCCATCGGCGTCTCCATGACCGTGAAGCGATCCGGGGCGGACCGCACTTGCCGCACCCGGGGTACCCCCGGAACGCCCTCGGGTCGACGCGCGGCGACGGCCTGAAGGGCGTCCGCCTCGCGGGCCAGCCCGGCCGCGGCCTCCGGGATTCGCGCGATCTTGGCCACGAGGTCCGGCGATCGGCTGCCGTCGCGAAAGGCCAGGCCGATGACCTTGCTGATGCTGCGGGGCCCGCGGATCAGGAGCAGCCAATGCCAGCCCGGCGAGGCCGGCCCGGCGTCGAGCTGCTCGACCGGCGCACGGGTGGAGGGCGTCCGCGCGATCGCGCAGAGCGTGGTCGGCAGCCCCATCCAGCGCGGCAGTGACCGACTCACGTACCGCGCGATGCCCAGCAGCAGGGCGAGCCGCTGCCCGGGCAGCCGCCGGTGATGCAGGAGAAAGTAGGACATCGGCCCGCGAGCACCGACCGGCAGCCATGCCCGGGTGGCGCCGAGGGAAGGCCACGGCCGATAGCAGCGGACGTCGGTGAAGCCTGCCTGCTGGAGCCGATCCGTCAGGGACCGGGCCGTGAGGAAGGAGGAACGCCACTCTCCGTAGAGGCAGCCCCCGTCCCGAAGCGCGGTGCGCGCGGCCGCCAGCGTCGCGCCATCGGGGTCGGTCACGACCGCCAGGTCGTTCTCCCCCGCATGCGTGCCAGGCTCGCGGAGCTCGCCGGCCACCAGCCCGACGGCCTGGCGCAGCTCGCCGGAGGCGAAGCAGACCGTCCGGGCCGCCCCGGGGTCGGGCAGCAGGAAGCGCCAGTCTACGCGACGCAGCAGCTGGTTCCGCCGAGCTTCTTCCATCTCAGCCAGCCGTACCGCGCCGGCCCGGCGCCGCCAGCAGCTCATCGTAGACCGCGGCGACCCGGTCCACCATCGCCGTGGTTGAGAATTCCGCCTCGGCTCTCTGACGGCCCGCCTCGCCGAAACGACGGCGACGCTCGGGATCGCGCAACAGGTGGCGGATCGCGTCCGCCAGCGCCTGAGGGTCGGATGGGGGCACCAGCACCCCGGTCACGCCGTCCGCCACCGCCTCGTCGTTGCCGCCGATTGCCGTGGCCACGACGGGCCTGGACGCTGCCATCGCTTCCAGAATGGAGAGCGGAAGCCCCTCGAACAGCGACGGCAGCACGAACAGATCGCAGGCGGCCAGCAGCTCGGGGATGTCGCTCCGGAAGCCGAGCAGCTGCACCCGGTCTCCCAGGTTCAGCTGGGCGATCCGGGACTCGAGCCCGGCGCGCTCGGGGCCGTCCCCGACGATCATGAACCGCGCCTCGGGAACCAGCGCGGCTGCCGAGATCAGATGGTGCAGTCCCTTCTGCGGATCGAGCCGGGCGACGGTGAGCACCGTCGGGCGTCCAGCCGGGTCCGGGCGAGGTGACGAGGCGGAGGTCCGGGCGGGAGAGAATCGCTCGAGCGCCACCGCGTTGGGCACCATGGTGATCCTGCCCGGCCGCACGCCGAACCGATCCCGCAGCTGGGCGGCGACCTGGCGGGACACGGCCAGGTACCGGTCTACGCAGGTGCTCACCAGCCGGTGCTGCACCGTCGTCCAGGCATCCCGCGGCAAGTCCACGAAGAGCTGGGCGGTCGCGACCACCGCGGGCACTCCGGCGAGCGCGGCCCCCACCAGACCCAGACGGCAGGCGAGTGGCCAGGTGAGGTGCGCGTGGAAGATCGCGGCGCGCTCGTCGCGGATCTGCCGCACCAGCGTCGGGAGTCGGCTCCAGCCGGCCGCTCCGCGCAACGGCGGCACCGTCCGGAGCTCCACGCCCAGCTGACGGGCCTCCTCGAGCAGAGGCGCCAGCCCCGGCTCGGGCCGATGCAGCAGCACGGGCCGCCAGCGCGACCGGTCGAGCCCGGCGAGCACCTGGAGCACAGCGCGCTCGGTGCCCCCGAACTGGTCGCTGTCGGTGAAATGCACGACCGTGCGAGTCATCGGGATCCCTCGCGCTCGGTGCTCTGCACCCCGAGCCAATAGCAGCAATCCAGGGCGGTCGAGTAGAGCCTGTGCAGCCGCGCCGGGCGGCGCCGCTCGACCCAGGTGACGAGCGCGATCAGCGCGTCCGGCGTGCCGGACCAGACCCGCCCCAGCCGCAGGATCAGCCCGCGGGCGAGGCGCTCGCGGCGCGAGCCCTGGCCGAAGGTGCTGAGCTTCAGGTCGGGCAGCACCTCGGGGTGCCTGCGCGCGAACAGGACCGCGGTACGCCCCTTGGCCATCGTGTCGCGTGCGAGTCCGCCGAAGTCCTTGTCGTAGTGCTGGTGGGCGATCGCCTCCGGCGAGAACACCAGCCGCACGCCGCGCCGGACCAGCCGCCGCGCGAGCTCCAGGTCCTCGTTGCCGTACTCGACGAAGCCCTCGTCGAACATTCCCGCCGCGATCAGCTCGGCGCGGCCGATCGAAAAATTCCCGCTGTAGAAGTCCCGAGCTCCGAATTGGTGCCCCGGCGTTGCCAGCTTGGCCAGATGACGCGCGAACCGGGCGGCGATGTAGCCGGCCGCGGCGCTCGCGTCCGGCCCGAGCACGACCGGGGCTGCTCCGACGACGCCCGCGGATGCCAACCCGTGTGCACGCCGGTGCGCGGCTAGAAAATCGGGCACCGGCTCCATATCATCATCGAGCAGGACCACGAGATCACCGGTGGTGGCCGCGATCCCCTGATTGCAGGCCCCCGCCCGGCCGGGCTGGGCGCGGTGCAGAGGCCGGAGCGCGAAGGGTGCGGTGAACGTCGCCAGCAGTGCCCCGGTGCCGTCGTCCGGGCCGTTCGCGACCACGACCACCTCGAACTCGTCCGGTGGCACGGTCTGGCGTGTCAGCGCCCGGAGCGCCCGCTCCAGCGACGGCCGTCGGCGGTAGGTTGGAATCACCACGCTGATGCGGACCCCAGCGGTCACGACCGGGGCGCTCTTGCGTCAACCATCTCGAACCGGCGACATGCCATCGATCCCTTCCCGGCCAGGGTTCTGGCCACTGGTGATTCTGGCGCTCTCGCTGCTCGCCTTCGCGGCGACAGCCGGTCATGCGATCGCGCGGCCGGGCCTGGACTACGACGAGCTGCTCTTCGTGAATGCCGCCACCGGCGGCGAGAACCCGAGCTTCATCTATCGACGCCTGTTCGGCGTGCCGGTCCTGCTCATGGAGTACATCGGCGCGCTGAAGGCGTATCTCTACACCCCGATCTTCGCGTTGTTCGGGGTCTCGGCGGCGACGATTCGGTGGCCCGCCATCGTGATTTCGATGGGGTCGATCACGCTCACCTACGCCCTCGCCCGGCTCAGCCTGCCTCCGATGGCCGCCGCGACCGCCGCGGCGCTGCTCGCGCTCGATCCCGTCTTCGTGCTGCTCACCAAGGTCGACTACGGGCCCATCGCTCTCATGGTGCTGCTGAAGCTCACGGCCCTCTACTGCGTGTACCGGTCGCTCGCCACCGGCTCCGCCGCTCTGCTGTGGGGAGCGGTCGCGGCGTGCGCGCTGGGACTCTTCGACAAGCTGAATTTCATCTGGTTCGTCCTGGCCCTCCTCCCGACGACGCTGCTCCTCTTCCGACCTGAGCTGGCATCAATGTACCGACGAGACGGCGCCAGACTGGTCGCATCCATCGGGACGCTGGGGTTGCTGGTCCTGGCGGTCGGGCTGCGGCACATCGCGCCGTTGTTCCTGGCCAGCCAGGAGTCCGATCGCGGCATCATCGCCCGGATCCCCCCGCTGCTCGCCGGCTATGCCGCGGCGATGGACGGGCGGGCGGTGTACCAGTGGCTCACCGAGAGCCCACTTCGCCATCCCACCGTGATCAACTACGCGACCCTCGCGGCCTTGCTCCTGCTTGGCCGGGCCTGGTGGCAGCGGGCCCGGACGGCCCGGTCTTCCCCGCGACTGCCCTTGGCCGACCGGATGGTGCTGGGCTACGGCCTGCTCTTCGTCCTGATTGGCGCGCAGATCGTCATCACCGAGCGTGCGGGCGGGCCACATCACATGATGATGCTGTCGCCCTTCCCCCTGCTGCTGCTGACCGCCGCCCTGGCCGAGCTCGCCGGCACTCCCTCCCGTCTGCGTCGGGGAGCCGCCCTGCTGCTCCTGGGGGCGCTCGCCCTGTCCGATCTGCGGGTCACTCACGCGTATGCCCAGGTGTACCAGACGGAGGAACGCCTGCGGCCGCGCCTGAGTCCGGTCATCTACCAGCTGTCGGCCTTCCTGAACAGCGAAGAGGCCGACCGGATCATCTTCGTGGACTGGGGCATGCACAACCAGGCCTATGCCCTGGGCACCCTCCGGACCCGGCGGGCCTGCCGTGACATGTGGCTGACCTTTCGCGAGCCGATCCTGCCCGGGCGCAGCGCCGACCTGCTCGCCCGCGAGTTCGGGTCGGGTCGGGTTCTCGTGATCATGCATCCGCGCAGCGCCGACAGCGGTGTCGGCGCGCAGGACCGGTTTCTCCAATGGGCCGATTCGCACAATCTGGTGCTTCAGCCGGTCCGCACATTCCGCGACCGCGGCGGCCGGGTGCTCTACCAGGCCTCCGTCATCCAGCGGCCTGGAGAGTCCGCGAGGAGCCCGACGTAGTCGACGAACCGGTTGCCGCCCCGCGCCGCCCGCCCACGATCGCCTGCGATGCGCCCCCGCGCCGCCAGTCCGACCGCGTGCAGAACCCACAAACGAAGCAGGATCAGCGGGTACACCCGCGGGTCGAGGGATAGCCGGCGACAGTAGGTGTCGATCGCCCGGTGTGCCGCCCCGAGGTACGGATCGGAGCGGCCGGGCCGGCAGAACAGCTCCTGGAAGTGACGAAGCTCCGCGTCGCCTCCCCGGACCCCCCGGGCCCTCCGGCTCCAGTTCATCACGAAATAGAGCAGGTCCGCCAGCGGCGGCTTGGCCGTGCTGTTTTCCCAATCGATGACACAGAGATGCCGCCCGTCACGGTAGACGTTCCAAGGCCCGAGATCGTAGTGCTCCCACACGATCGGAACCAGGGCTCCCCTGAGTGCGGCACCCGTGGCGCGGGCGAGATTGAAGAGCTCGCGCTCCGGCGCGGTCAGGCCGAAGCTTTCGGCGTACGTGGCCAGCGGGGCCTCCACCCAGCGTTGCAGCTCGGCATCACCCCAGGTCTCTGCGGGAAACGCGCCGCTCCCGTGCAGCGCCACGAGCCACTCGGTGACCAACTCGAGCTCCCGGAGCAGCTGGGCTCGAGCCCGCTGCCCGCCGCCCAATGGTGTCGTGGACAGGAGGCGACCCGGCGCGCAGCTCTCGCTCCCGATGGTGAGCGCGCCCCACCGCGCGAGCCCCAGCGGCTCCGGCACCGAAGTGCGCCAGTCTGATGGCAAGGCCTCCCGAATGCTCGCGAGCACTCGTTGCTCCGACTCGGTCCCTGCGTTTCGCTCGGGGAAGCGCCCGACCTTGAGAACCTTCTGCGGCGCCCGATCACCCGGTGCGAAGGGCAGCAGAATCACGCGAGTGAAGTCGTCCGACCCGCGCGTGAGCATGACCGACCTGAGGTCCGGGCTCGCGGAAGGTCGCTCGGCGGAGGATGCGTTCAGGGGTGCGGGAACCGAGCAGGCCGCTCCGGCGGTGCCGGTAACCGCAAAGCAGATCCCCGGCGGTGCGGTGCGGGCTCCGCGCCGTCCGAGCACGGTCTGCACTCCCCAACGGATCAGTCGCCGGAGCCGGCTGGTTGCCGGATACAGGGCGGTCAGGCACCAGTGCAGGGCCTCCGGCCGGCCGAGCGGACAATAGCAGGCGGCCGCCTCGAATCCCGGCAACACCCAGTAGCTCGCCGCAGGCGTCAGGCCGGCGCGCCGAACGGCGTTTTCGACTCTCCGGACGCTCCAGGTCAGACGGCTCGGCCGGCGGCGGTCGACTTCCAGGTAGAACGCGCCGCCTGGCGCCAGGCAGCGCAGCGCGTCGGGTAGAGCCCAGGAGCCGTCGCGCAGCAGCACCAACGCGTCGGCCAGGCCGTCGGCCGGAATGTCGCGACTGACCCGGCGGGCGATGCCGTCGCGCAGCAGGCGCTCGGCCAGTGTCGGTGGTCCTCCGAGCAGCACCAGGTGCTGGTAGATCCCGTCGCCCGAGCCGGGGAGCAGGAAGCGCCAGTCTGCCGGGCGCAAGGCGCCCGCGTTGTCGACTCGTGGCGCTGCCCTCATCGGAGCAAGGTGTCGTACAGGTGCTCGAACGCGAGGGTCGTCCGTTCCTGGCCGAGGTTCGCCGTCGCCCACTCGCGCGCCCGGCGGGCGAGCTCCAGCCGGCGCTGCGGCTCGCGAAGGAGCTCCACGATCGCGGTCGCGAACTCCTCGTCGGTCTCGGCCAGCACGACCTGTTTCCCGTTCGCCACGCTCAGCCCGTCCACCGCCCTCGGCGATGCGACCACCGCCTTCCCGGCCGCCAGCGCCTCGAGCACCTTGACCCGCATCCCGCCGCCCAGGCGCAGCGGTGCGGCGAAGACCGCCGCGGCATCGAGATAGGGCGTCACGTCGGGCACTCGGCCGGTGACCTCGACGCCCTCCCCGCCCCGCTGCCCCAGTCCGGCCGGCGGGTCCGCTCCGACGATGGAGAGGGCCGCCTCCGGCAGCTCCCGTCGGACTGGCGGGAATATGCCACGCACCAGGCGCTCGGCCGCGTCGGCATTCGGAGGGTGTGAGTAGCTGCCGACGAAGAGGACCGACGGACGGCCGTGACCGCTGGGGTTGAGCGCCTGGGCGGGGACCGGCACGTCGAGCGGGATGCGGACGATCGGGGCATCCGGTGCCAGCTGCCGCAGCGCCGCCTCGTCCCGCTCGGTGAGCGCGACTACGGCCTGGACCTCCCGCATGAGACGACGCTCGTAGCGGGCCCAGGCCCAGCGATCCAGGCGTGACGCCAGCCGGGCGGCGCCTCGGCGCTGGGCTTCGCGGTCCAGGCTGCTCGCCGTGCCGGGCTCGAGCTGCCGCAGCACCCTCGGCGCGGGCACCCCGTGCAACGCGGGGAGATAGCGACCCATGAGATGATATTCGAGCTGCACCAGATCGGGGCGCCAGTCGCGCGCGACCCGCCGGACCACGGCCAAGAGCTCCGGACTTCCCCACCCCGAGACCCAGAGCGGCTGCCCGCGGAGCAGCGCCGCCGCAAGCCGAGCCTGGTGCCGAAGGCGGCCGCTCCTCCCCGCGGGCGACGGACGCTTGGCTCCCACGATCAGGTCGCAGCGTTGCTCGAGGAGGGGATCGACCGGCGGATCGTCCGCCGCGGTGAGATAGAGGAGACCCACCCGGTGTCGACCGGCGAGGGCGTGCACCAGCTCGGCGATGGCTCGGCTGCCGCCGTGGGTAGCGTCGCGTCTTGGTGGGAACGGCGCCAGGAAGAGGAGACGGCGGGGCGGTGCAGCCGGTCTCCCGGCCTCCGTGGTCACTCCGTCGTCCGGGTGAGCACCTCGCGCCACACTTCGCGGTCCTGGGCCAGCCGCTCGCGGACCCCGGTATTCCGGTTCAGGTGGAACCGCAGCGTGTCGCGCGTCAGCCAGAATCGGGCGGTCGCGCGGAGAACCAGCCGGGCGAGCGCAAGGCGGGCGCCGCGGTCGTGATGGCGATGGAACGCCAGCGAGCTCAGGGTGAGCCGCACCAGCATCTCCTGCCTCCGCTGACGGGTGGACGCGCCTCCCACGTGCATGATGGTGCCGGTGGGGTCGAATCGGGTCTCCCAGCCCGCCTTGCGCATCCGATAGCAGAGATCGACCTCCTCGTAGTACATCACGTAGGTCTCGTCGAAGCCACCGACGGCGTCGAAGGCCGTCCGCCGGATCGCTTGCGCGGCGCCGAGCACCCAGGGAACCCGCCGCTGGGTCTGGTGCGAGAAGTTGAGGGGATAGTACTCGCGCAATCCCGGAAGCCGGGAGACGAGAAAGGCGAACGGCTGACGCTTGAACAGCGAGATGAAGGGGCTCGGGAAGGGGAAGACCGAGCGCTGCAGCGAGCCGTCGGGGTTCTCCAGCTTGGGACCGAAGATCCCCACCTGCGGGTGACCATCCAGCGCACCGGTGAGCGCCGCCAGCGCGCCCGGCCGGATCTCGGTGTCGCTGTTGAGCAGCAGCACGTACTCCGTCGTGCAGAGCCGGAACGCGATGTTGCTCGCCGCGCCATACCCCGGATTGGACGGCAGGACCTTGAGCCGGACGGACGGAAACTCGCGGCGCACCATATCGATGCTCCCGTCGTAGGATCCGTTGTCCACCACGATCACTTCATGGGCGCCGTCAGCCATCGCGCTCTGGAGACAGGCGCGCAGGAGGTCCCGCGTGTTCCAGTTGATGATCGCGACTGCCATGCGACCCATGCGCCGTCCTCGTTGCGACCACAATGCCGGAGATCCTGCTGCCCCGTTGCCGCAGGTTGCACTCCCCGGACCGCTAACGGGAGATCGTGGAGAGCTGGTGAGGCCGGTGGCGGCCTCGATCGTGGAATGCAAGTCAGCCCGAGGTCTCAACTTACAACCAATTGTCCAGGGGTTGGAAGGGTGTCGACCCGGGGGCTTTTAGCAAGACTTAAGCCCAATCGTACAACCGTCTTGCCGATTCGGAAGCAGTGACAATGCGAGCGCACCGTTGATCCAGCCATGGCGGCGGTGTGGGGTCGCAGGGGGTTGCCGCCTGGTCACAGCGGCCCAGCGCGGTCGGGTCGCCTGGCTCGCGACATGGACCAACGTCCATTGTCCGCCTCTCTGGAGCCGGGAATACATTCACGCCGCCTCGAACCGGACCAGCCGTGCCACCCTCGCGGGCGCCGATGCCCGGAAGGACGCTCTCGCCATGAAGATGGTGCGATCCACGCTTGCGGCGCTCGTCGCGGTCCACGGCATTGCCACCGGGTTTCCGCCGGCGACCACGGCTCAGGCCCCCCGCCCCAACATCGTCTACATCATCACCGATGATCAGGGCTGGAAGGATGTCGGCTTCCACGGCTCCTACATCAAGACGCCCAACATCGACGCCCTCGCCCTCAGCGGCGTGAAGCTCGAGCAGTATTACGCCGAGCCGATGTGCACCCCTTCGCGCGCGGCGCTGATGACGGGCCGCTACCCGTTCCGCTATGGCCTCCAGACTCTGGTCATTCCCTCCGCCGGGAAATACGGTCTGCCCACCGACGAGTGGCCGCTCCCGCAGGCGCTGAAGGAAGCCGGTTACGCTACGAGCATCGTCGGGAAGTGGCATCTCGGTCACGCCGACAGGAAGTACTGGCCGCGCAGTCGTGGATTCGACCACCAGTATGGTCCGCTGCTTGGCGAGATCGACTACTTCACCCATTCGGCGCACGGCACGCGTGACTGGTTCCGCGACGACAAGCCGCTCAAGGAGGAGGGCTACGTCACGACCCTGCTGGGCGACGAGGCCGTCCGCGTCATCCAGCGGCGCGACCCGAGCCGGCCCTTCTTCCTGTATCTGGCCTTCACCGCCCCGCACACGCCGTATCAGGTCCCCCAGGCGGCCCTGGCCCAGTACGCGTCCATCGAAGACCCGGCGCGCCGGTCTTACGCCGCGATGATCACGGCGATGGACGCCGAGATCGGCAAGGTCCTCCACGCCCTCGACGAGAACAAGCTGCGGGAGAACACCATCGTCGTCTTCCAGAGCGACAACGGCGGCCCCGCCTCGGCCAGGTTCACCGGCGAGATCGACATGTCCAAGAGCACCATCCCTCCGGACAACAGTCCGTTCCGCGAGGGCAAGGGGACGCTCTATGAGGGGGGGACGCGCGTGGTGGCGGTGGTGAACTGGCCCGGGCGCATTCCCGCCGGATCGGAGGTCCGCGGACCGGTTCACATCGTCGACATGTTCCCGACGCTCGCCGGGCTCGCCGGCATCTCGCTCGGGTCCCACAAGCCGCTCGATGGCCTCGACATGTGGCCCACGCTGAGCCAGGGGGTTCCGTCGCCCCGCACCGAGGTCGTCTACAACCTCGAGCCGTTCCGGGCCGGCCTGCGCCAGAACAACTGGAAGCTGATCTGGCAGGCGACTCTGCCGTCCAAGGTCGAGCTCTTCGACATCGCGGCCGACTCCGCCGAGACGACCAACCTGGCCGACAAGAACCCCGACGTGGTGGCCAGGCTCGAGCAGCGGGTCCAGATCCTGTCGCGAGAGGCGGTCGCGCCGCTGATTTTCGGCGAAGCCATGCCGGCGCTGAAGGCGCAGCTGTTCAGCAGCGTGGTCCTGCCGGCGGACGTGAAGGCCGTGGAGAACGAGCCGTAGCGGACGGGTACCCTGAAGCCACAAGGCGACTCTTACCGCATGAAGTCCGCAAGCAGGGGTGAGCACGGCGGCCTCACGGCATTACAGGGCACCGCCTTGTACGTCGGCGCGGTGCTCGGGACCGGCATCATCGCCTTGCCGGCACTGGCAGCCCAGATCGCGGGGCCGGCTTCATTGCTGGCCTGGCTCGCCCTGGTCTTGCTGTCGGCCCTCCTCGCCGTCACCTTCGCGGCGCTCGGTGCGCGCTATCCCGATGCTGGCGGGGTCTCCACCTACGTCGGGTCCGCGTTCGGTCCGCGCGCTGCGGCAATCGTCGGTTGGTGCTTCTACTTCGCGGTGCCGCCAGGCGCGCCGGCCGCCGCGATGTTCGGCGGCGCCTACGTCGCGGCGGCCCTGGGCGGCGGTCAAGCGACCGTGCTGGTGACGGCCGCGGTCATCATGGTGGTGGTGACCCTGGCCAATGCCTTTGGGCTGCGGGTCTCCGGCCGGCTGCAGGTGATGCTCGCGAGCCTCCTGGTCCTGCTGCTGGTAGCCGCCCTGCTCACGGCCCTTCCCCACGCGCGGCTCGCGCACCTTCGGCCCTTCGCGCCGCACGGATGGCTGGCCGTCGGCTCGGCCGCGGCACTGTTGGTCTGGAGCTGCGCGGGGTGGGAGGCCATCACCTCGCTCGTGGCCGACTTCCGCAGGCCCGAACAAGACCTGCCCCGTGCGGTCACGGCGGCGCTGATCGTGGTCGGCGTCCTCTACCTCGGCATCGCCGCGGCCACCGTGCTCGTGCTGGGGCCGGCGGCCGAATCCAGCACGGCACCGCTCGCGGATCTCCTCGCGATCGGCATCGGCAGCAATGTGCGGGTCGTCGCCGCGGCCGCGGCCGTTCTGCTGACGCTCGGCGTGATGAACGCCTACTACGCCGGCGCCGCGAAGCTCGGAGCCGCGCTCGGCCGCGACGGGGCATTGCCCGCCTGGCTCGCACAGGGCAGCAGCGCCGGCGAAGTGCCCCGGCGCAGCCTCGCGGTGGTGTCCGGCCTGTCCGCGATCTCACTCGCCGTCGTCGGCGCTGCCGGGCTCGGGCCCCGCCCGCTCGTGCTGCTCACGACGGGATCGTTTGTTCTGGTGTACGTCCTGAGCACGGCCGCCGCCGTGCGTCTGCTGCCGCGCGGGAGCTGGTCGCGCCGCTCGGCCGCGCTTGCCCTCGTCGCCGTCCTGGTGCTGCTTGGGATGACCGGAGTGTACCTGTTGTGGACGGCCGCCGTGGCCGTGGCCGCGTCGGTTTACCTGCACTGGAGACGAAGCGCCGAAGCCTCGGCCGCTCGACATCAGGCCGCGAACGGCCTTCGATGAACGTCAGGACGAAGGGGCTCGACCTTCCCTGAGGTCGAGCCCCTAAGTCGTTGCGCCAACAGGAATGCCCGAGGCGAGAGTCGAACTCGCACGGGGTTGCCCCCGGTGGATTTTGAGTCCACTGCGTCTGCCATTCCGCCACTCGGGCCGGGCGGTAACTTCGCCCGTTGCCGCGACCGCACGCAAGGTCGCCTGACGCCCGGAGCGGCGGATTACCTTTCGCGGGACCCGGGGCGATGCGCGCCTCGGGCATCACCCGAGCGAGAGGGCCGTGTCGGTGCCATCCCCCCGCATTCCCGGTCTCCATCCCTGGCACGACATCCCGATCGGTCCCAACCCTCCCCGCGAGGTCACGGCGGTCATCGAGATCCCGACCAACGAGCGGAACAAGTACGAGCTGGACAAGTCGCTCGGCATCTTCCGGCTCGACCGCGTGCTCCACAGCGCGGTCCACTATCCCGGTGACTACGGGTTCCTGCCCCGAACCCTGGCCGACGACGGCGATCCCCTCGACATCCTGGTGCTGATGACGATCCCGGTGTTCACCGGCTGTTTGGTGGATTCCCGGCCGATCGGGCTGTTCCACCTGCTGGATCGCGGCGTGGCCGACGAGAAGGTGCTCGCGGTGCCGGTCGGCGACCCCTACTCGGAGGGTTTGGAGGACCTCGACGACATCCCGAAGCACTATCTCAAGGAAATCGAGCACTTCTTCCAGGTCTACAAGGACCTCGAAGGCACCCGCACCGAGAGCCGCGGGTTCGAGGGCGCCGACGCCGCCCGGAAGGCCGTCGAGACCTCCATGAGGATGTACCAGGAACGGTTCGGCGTGGAGAAGCCCGGCCGGGTCTAGGCCCGGGCTGGACGAGGGGCCGGATGCTCCGCGGTCACGAGACCGACCTCGGGTCGCGAATGGCAGAGCAGCACCGCGCAGAGGCCGCCGTGCTGAGCCACGTTCACGACCTGCTTCTGTGAGGCGCGGGCCAGCACCGCCAGGCCATCATCCGACGCCGCGAACCCCATCACCGTGTAGAAGGGCTCCATCGCGACCCGGCCATCGGGCGCGAGCACCGGAAACTCCCGCACCGGAATCGCGACCAGCTGCTGGAGGACCCAGCGCTGCTCGTCCGCCAAGGCCCGATCGATGGCCGATTCCCACTCGGCGGGCGACAGCGCGGGTCCCAGCAGGATTCCGTCTCCACCGTAGCCCCGATCGGGCTTCAGCACGAGCTGCTCCTGCGCCACGCGCGCGTGCGTGAGCAGGTGGCCGGTGCCGCCTTCCGGGAGCGTGGTCTCGCGGTCGGCGACCACCCGGGTCCATGGCACGTGCCGCCGGAAGATGGCCTGCTCCGCCGGACTGAAGTACCGATGGGCGAGCACTGGATCGGTGAGGACCTCCCAGCAGCTCTTCTGATCCAGCTCGGCGGCGATCGAGGACACCATCCGATTCTCCCTGAGGAGCAGCTTCATCGGCTCGACGTCCACGCCCTCGTCGGCCAGATCGAGGAGATCGGCGACGGCGTAGTCGCGATAGGCCAGGTCCACCGGAACGTCGCCGTGCCAGACCCGACCGTCGCGCAGGTGGAGCTCCGCCGGGTCCGCATGGGTCACCGTCAGCCCGTGCCGCTCACGCAGGTATCGCGCGAGGTCGGCCTGCTCGTCGGGGCCATGGCCATCGTACTTGGGCTCCACCAGGCAGATCCCCCGCCCCGTCCCCATCGCGTCGGCGTGCTCCAGGAGCACCTGGGTCAGAAGGTCGCGGATATCGTCGCCCAGGCCGAGCCGGAGGGTCTGGTCGGCCCGCCGCAGCATGGGTCCGACGAGCTTGAGGATCAGGCGCTCGCTCGAGGGCACCATGTGGATACCGCCGATACCGCTGAGATTCGGCTCGACGAAGCGGAGCGTGTCCTTCCACATCGGGCTGGTGTAGTCGATGACCGCGTCGAGCCGTCCGAACACGGGGTTGTGCTCGCTCTGGCTGGTGCCCCAGCATTCCTGGAGCCAGCGCTCCTCCGTCTCGGGCAGCCGAAGCGTCTCGGCGATGCGAGGGTCGGCGAGATAGAGCTCCGGCAGGCGCTTGAGGGCGTTCTGCAGGGTCAGCGTCACATGATGGATGTAGGTCTGCTGCTCCGGCAGGACCGTGATCGGAATCGGCAGGACGCGGACGGCCTCGTCGAGGCCGTCGTCCCGGCAGTACACCAGGTGTTGCTGGATCGCTCCTTCCCGGAGCCGCTCCAGAAGATCCGCCAGCATGGGCTCGGGCAGGCGGTGAAACGCCAGCTGCACCCGGCTCGCGATGGCGGCGCCGCTCAGCCCGAGTTCCTCGGCCGGCGTGAGCACGGACCGCTCCGAATCGTGGGATGAAATGGTATGTTAGTCGCCGCCGGACGAACTGCCAACGGCCTGACATCGGGAGGTTCATGCGAGCGGACCGAGCCTATGAGGAGCTGATCCGGCGGGTGCGGGAGGAGGGGCTTCTCGTCGCGATCGAAGCGCTGCTGGAGTGGGACGAGGAGACCTACATGCCTCGGGGCGGCGTGCAGAACCGGAGCGAACAGCTGGCCATGGTCGCTGGACTGGTCCACGACCGGGGCACCGATCCCAGGATCGGGGAGCTGCTGGCGGAGCTCGAGGGCTCGTCCGTCGTAGCCGATCCCGCTTCACCCGCCGCGATCAACGTCCGCGAGCTCCGGCGGGAGTACGATCGGTACAAGCGCCTGCCGCGGTCGCTCGTGGAGGATGTCGCGCGGACGACGGCCTTGGCCCAGCAGGCCTGGGCCGAAGCGCGGGCCGCCGCCGAGTTCGCCGGCTTCCGCCCCTGGCTGGAGCGGATCGTCGAGCTCAAGCGGGCGGAAGCCGAGTGCGTCGGCTACCCGGGGGAGCCGTACGACGCGCTGATCGAGGACTACGAGCCCGAGCTTCGGAGTGACGTGGTCGCCCGGCTGTACGCCGCGCTCCGCCGGGAGCTGGTCCCCCTGGCCGCGCGGATCGACGCGGCCGGGCGGCGCCCCGATCCCTCGGTGCTCCGCCGGGCGGTTCCGGTCGAGGGCCAGCGCCGCTTCGGCGAGATGATGGCGGCGGCGGTTGGCTTCGACTTCAGCCGCGGTCGCATGGACTTGGGCGTCCATCCCTGCTGCACCGGTCTCGGTGCGGGCGACTGTCGCATCGCGGTCCGCTTCGAGGCGCGGGACTTCGCCGGCGGGCTCCTCACCATCCTTCACGAGGTCGGCCACGGCCTGTACGAGCAGGGCCTGGACCCCACGCACTACGGTACACCCATCGGAGAGGCCGCTTCCGTGGGAATGGACGAGGCCCAGGCGCGTCTGTGGGAAAACCACGTCGGCCGCAGCCGCGGATTCTGGGCCCACTTTTATCCCCGCGCCCGGGCGGCGTTTCCCGAAGCGCTCGACGACGTGACGCTGGATGAGTTCCATTTTGCCTTGAACCGGGTGTCACCGTCGCTCATCCGGGTCCATGCCGACGAGGTGACCTACAACCTTCATGCGATGATCCGCTTCGAGCTCGAGCGGGCGTTGATCTCCGGCACCCTCGCCGTGGCGGATGTTCCCGAGGCCTGGCGCTCGGCCTACCAGGCGGCGCTCGGGGTGGCGCCCGCGAACGATGCCGAGGGATGCCTCCAGGACGGGCACTGGGCGGACGGCCTGTTCGGGTATTTCCCGACCTACACGTTGGGCGACGTGTTCGCCGCGCAGCTCGCCGCGCGCGCGGAAGCGGAGCTGGGCAGCCTGGAGGAGCAGTTCGCTCGCGGCGAGTTCCTCGAGCTGGTGCGCTGGGTACGAGAGCGGGTACATCGGGAGGGAAGCCGGTACTCCGCGGTTGGCTTGATCGAACGGGTGACCGGCTCGCCGCCGGACCATCGTCCGCTGGTCGCCAGACTGCGCAGCACCTACGAGCAGCTCTACGGTCTCTAGGAAGGGCTAGCGGTCCCGCTCGGACACCGGCGGCCCCAGAATCTCGCGCCAGATGATGGCATCGCGGAGCTGTTGGGGGGTGAGGGTACGGGTGGCCGTATGGTCGGCCGGCTGCCGCCGGATCTCCTGGTCGAATTTCCGGTGGGCCGCCGCGGTCTGCCCGCCGGAGCGCGCGGCGGCCGAGGCGGCGCGGCGCGCGATCACCTGCGCGGCCTCGTCGTCCTGATCCACCCTGGCCCGCTCCGCCCGGCGCGGCTCGCGCTCCAGGCTTTCGACCAGGGGCGTCGTCTCCAGCACTTCCCGGTCCTCGACCTCCTCGGCCGGAGGGAGCGGCCGGCCGGCCGAGCGTCCGGACGCACCGGCCGCGCCCTGATTGGCGGCCCGCTCCAGCTCTCGAAGGAGGCGTTCCAGGACTCGGCCCTCCCGCTGAGTGGGATCGCTCCCGGTGGGCGCCGGCGGCCCCGCGCCGCGCGTCGGCGCCGAGCTGGACTCCTCGCGGCTCCGCGAGACCAGCTTGAAGAAGGCCCAGACCAGCGCCAGGAAGATCAGGCCGCCGAAATCCACTCTCAGGCTCCGGTGCTCGGCGCCTCGTCGCTCTGCCCCGCGATCGCCTGGCGCATGCTGGTATCGGCCTGAACGTTCCGATAGCGCTGGTAGTCCATCACGCCGAGGTTGCCGGTGCGGAACGCCTCGGCCATGGCGAGAGGGATCTGCGCCTCCGCCGCGATGACCGAAGCGCGCTGCTTCTGGGCTTCGGCCTTGAACTCCTGCTCGATGGCCACCGCCAGCGCCCGCCGCTCCTCCGCCTTGGCCTGGGCGATCCGCTTGTCGGCTTCGGCCTGGTCGGTCTGCAGCTCGGCCCCGATGTTCTTGCCCACGTCGACGTCGGCGATGTCGATCGAGAGGATCTCGAACGCGGTCCCGGCGTCGAGCCCCTTCTGCAGCACCGTCTTGCTGATCAGGTCGGGGTTCTCCAGCACCTTCTTGTGTGACTCCGCCGAGCCGATGGTGCTCACGATGCCCTCACCCACCCGGGCCAGAATCGTCTCCTCGCCCGCGCCGCCGACCAGCCGGTTGATGTTGGCCCGCACGGTGACCCGGGCGATGGCGAGGAGCTGGATGCCGTCCTTGGCCATCGCGGCGACCTTGGGCGTGGTGATGACCTTGGGATTGACGCTGACCTGCACGGCCTCGAACACGTCGCGCCCGGCCAGGTCGATCGCGGTGGCCTGCTTGTAGGTGAGCTCGATGCCGGCCTTGTCGGCCGAGATGAGCGCGTTCACCACCCGGTTGACGTTCCCGCCGGCCAGGAAGTGGGTCTCCAGGTCGTTCACCTGCAGCGGAATCCCGGCCTTGTGGGCGCTGATCATCGGGATGACGATCGCGCGCGGGTCCACCCGGCGGAACCGCATGCCGAAGAGGGTGAAGAACGAGATCCGGATCCCGCTGAACAGCGCCGTGAGCCAGAGACCGAAGGGAATGAACTGGAAGAACACGACCAGCACGATGATGCCGACGAACACCAGCGCCAGCACCACGCCCAGGCTCATCATCGAGTCGTCCACGGGGAGTCCTTGTGGGAGGTCGAGAGACGGAATCATCGCGCCACCGGCATGACCACATGCCGGTAGCCCTCGCTGCGCACCACCCGGACCGGCGCGCCCTGGGCGACGTACTGGCCTTCGGTGACCACATCCACCCGCTCGGCGCCGATGCGGGCTGTGCCGGCGGGCCGGAGGTCGGTGAGGGCGACACCCTCCTGCCCCACCAGGTCGCTCCGGGGGAGTGCGGAGATGTACCCGTCAGCCTGGGGGAGGCCATGCCGGAGGAAGAGTCCGGCGAAGCGGGTGCTGGTGGGCAGGTGGCGGAGCCAGGCGTAGGCCACCGCGACGGTGATGACGAGGCTCGTCGCCAAGATCGCGAGGGCCTGCGCCACGTCGGCTGCGGTCGGCGCTCCGCCGATCAGCGCCAGCACGACCGCGGTCGCGATCGCGGCGATTCCCGCGATGCCGGCCACGCCGAACCCCGGCAGCACGAACACCTCGACTCCCAGCGCGATGGCGCCGAGTCCCAGCAGCAGCACGACCTCCCACCCGGCAAGGCCGAGGATGAAGCTGGAGCCGAAGAAGAGGCCCAACGACAGGAGGCTCACCAGCCCTCCGAGCCCGAAGGCGCCGTGCTTGATCTCGAAGACCAGTCCCAGAATCCCGAGCGACAGCAGCAGGGGCGACACCAGCGGGTTGGTCACGAACCGGACCACGAGCTCGGCCCAGTTGGGCTGCACCTGGACCACCCGTGCCCCGGGGAGGCCCACCGCGTGGAGCAATCCGGCTTCGTCGGAGACGTCGCCCTTGGAGAATCCCACCTTCCGTGCCTCGGCGCTGGTGAGGGTCAGCAGCTCGCCAACTTGCACGACGCCGGGGATCTCGACGCTCTCGTCCACCATCGCCTCGGCGATCCGGGGGTCGAGCCCGCGCTCCTCTGCCACCGCGCGAAACTCGGCACGCATGGCGGACACCATCTTGGGTGAGGCCTTGTGTCCCTCGCCGTCCACGGGGGTGGCGGCGCCGAGCACGGAGCCCGGCCGCATGTAGATGCCGGTGCTGGCGATCGCGATGAGCGCCCCGGCGCTGAAGGCCCGGGGATTGACGAAGGCGTAGACCGGTACGGGAGAGCGCCGGACCGCGTCGGCGATGCGCTCGGCGGCGTCGACCCGTCCGCCCGGTGTGTCGATGTCGAGATAGGCGGCCGCGGCACCGGCCTCCGCCGCCTCATGGAGCGCGCGGGCCACGTACGGAGCGAGGCCGTTCTCGACCGTGCCCGAGACGTCGATACGGTAAACCAGCGGAGTCTGGGCCGGGGCCGGGGCGGCGGCCCAGATCAGCAGTGCGACAGTCCAGCCGAGCCGAAGCCGCATCGCCGTGCCTGAGAAGGAGATGGCGGGAAATCTAGGGACTTGCCGGCCGCCTGCGCCACCCGCCCCGCTCGTCGCGGATTTCCTGGACCCGCTGGAGCAGGCGGTCGCGCATCACGTACAGCTGCGCGCGTTGAACCGGCGTGAGGTAGGAAAGGGCGCTCATCTCATCGCGCCAGGTGTTGGCGTAGTCCACTCGCAGATCCACCAGCGCCTTGGTCAGCCGCGCCACACTGTCCTGGTTGGCGGCCACTCCCGGGCGGAGCTGTCCCGTGAGCGCGACCCGAAGGTCGCGTTCCCGCGCTTCCATGGTGCGGCGGCGGTCGCCGTACTCCTGGCTGGTGGCGCGCAGCTTCTTGGCCTGCTCGTCCGAAAGCCCGAGCTGCTCCTGCACCCGCTGGGCGAAGCGCTCCTCGATCCGTTGCCGGAGCGCTTGCGTCTGCGGGCGCGTGGTATCGGGATCCTGCGCCATGACGGCGCTGCCCGCGGCGGCCGACAGCGCGACCAGAAGGACGACTCTTCGCATCAACCCTCCCAGGTGGCGAGCACCTGCTCCAGTTCGGTGTCCTCCAGATCGCCCAGTCCGGGGGCGTCCAGGGTCGAGCTGCCCGCCGACGGCGTCTCCATCCGCTGCAACAACGAGTCGAGCTCCGCCGGATCGAGCAGCCCGAGCTCCGGCAAGGGCACCAGCACCTGCGCCGCCGGGCGCACCGGAGCGGCCGGGGTGGCCACCGGC
>DATEIR010000172.1:0-13429 GCA_035278885.1 Gemmatimonadales bacterium
GTGGCCGCCTGGAGCCAGGGCCTGGCGCCGGCGCGGACCCGGATCGTTCCCGGCGCGGCCCACGCCATGGCGATCTACTTCGACCTCCGCGACGAGCTGCTCGAGTTCCTCCGCAGCGCCCTGCTTCTGCGATGACGCCGAGGCCGCTGGGACCCGGTGCCGGCACCGTGCCGGCGGTGGGGTACGGCGGCATGCACCTCTCGATTCAGGATCGTCCCCCGGAGCCCGACGCGCTGCGCGTCCTGGCCGCGGTGCTCGACCGGGACGTCACTCTGATCGACACCGCGGACGCCTACTGCCTCGACGAAGGGGAGGCTGGCCACAACGAACGCCTGATCGCGCGGGCGCTCGCCGGTCACCCCGCTCGCGAACGGGTCATCGTCGCGACCAAAGGCGGGGTCGTTCGGACCGGCGGGCGATGGGACACCGACGGGCGACCCGAGCATCTCCGCGCCGCCTGCGACCGCTCGTTGCGGGCCCTCGGCGTCGAGCGCATCACACTATATCAGCTTCACGCCCCCGACCCCGCCGTGCCCTTCGAGGAGAGCGTGGGCGCGCTCGCCGAGCTCCGGGACGCCGGGAAGATCCGCTGGGTGGGACTCTCCAATGTCCGGGTGGATCAGATCCGCTCGGCGGAGGCGATCGTGCCGGTGACGACGGTGCAGAACCGGCTGAATCCGTTCTTCCGGGAGGCGATCTCGACGGGAGTGCTGCGCTATTGCACGGAGCGGGGGATCGGCTTTCTGGCCTACAGTCCGGTGGGCGGGGGACGTCTCAACCGCAGGCTTCCGGAGCATCCGGTGCTCGCGCCCATCGCGCGTCGACTCGGGGTGTCGGCCCACGTGCTGGTACTCGCCTGGGTGCTCGCGCAGTCACCCGCGGTACTCGTGATTCCGAGCGCCCGGAGCGTCGAGCACGCCCTGGACTCGCTCCGCGCCGCCGACCTCACGCTTGCCGCCGACGATCTGGCGGCGATCGATCGGGCGGAATTCTCCCGAGCCTGAAGCCGCGCGTCAGCCGGCCCAGCGCACCAGCGTCGCCCCCAGGGTGAGCCCGGCGCCTACCGCCACCAGTACCGCGAGATCGCCGCGGTGGAGCTTCCCGCATCGCACGGCGTGGTCCAGTGCGAGCGGCAGCGTGGCGGCGGTCGTGTTGCCGTAGCGCTCGATGACCGAGACCATCCGCTCCCGCGGAAGGCCAAGGCGGTCGGCGGTGGCGTCGAGAATCCGCTGGTTGGCCTGATGCGGGATCACCGCGGCGAGGTCTCCCGGCGTGAGGTGATGACGGGCGAGCAGGGCCTCGACGCAGTCGGCCATGGCGCTGACGGCGAACTTGAAAACCGCCCGGCCGTTCTGCCGGAGGTAGTGCTCCCGCCCGGCCACCGTCTCGGCGCTCGCCGGCCGCCGGCTGCCGCCCGCCAGCATGTAGAGGTCGCCCGCGCCGCTCCCGTCCACGCGATGGATGAAGTCGAGCACACCGAAGCCGGGCTCGGCCGGCTCCAGGAGGACCGCGCCGGCTCCGTCGCCGAAGAGCACGGCCGTGGTCCGGTCGATCGGGTCGATGATCGCGCTCATCAGGTCGGCTCCGACCACCACGACGCGTCGGTGCACCCCGCTCGCCACCAGCTGGGCCCCGCTGGTGAGCGCGTACAGGAATCCGGAACATGCCGCCGAGAGATCGAACCCCCACGCGTGGGGCAGCCCCAGCCGGTCCTGGATCAGGCATGCGGTGGCGGGGAAGACCATGTCGGGGGTGACCGTGGCGACGATCAGCGCCTCGATGTCGCCGGGCGCGAGGGAGCGCTCGTCCATGAGCCGGCGCACCGCCTCGGCGCCCATGCTCGCGGTGGTCTCGCCGGGAGCTCCGGCCCGCCGCTCTCGGATGCCGGTGCGGGTGACGATCCATTCGTCGGAGGTGTCGAGCCGCTCGGACAGCTCGGCGTTGGTGACGACGCGCTCCGGGACATAGGAGGCCACGGCAGTGATCGCGGCCCGGGGCAGGCCGTTCCGCTCGGGTTCGGGCATGCCCGAATCTGCCGTTATATTTGAGCCCATGCCACCCCTCGCACGCCGCCGCACGACGACCGTCCGGGTCGGCGGCGTTTCCGTCGGCTCCGCGCATCCCATCGTGGTGCAGTCCATGACCAACACCGACACCGCCGACGTGGCGGCGACGGTGGCCCAGGTCGCGGCGCTGGCCCGGGCCGGGAGCGAGCTGGTACGGGTCACCGTGAACAACGAGGACGCCGCGGCAGCCGTGCCCCGGATCGTCGAGGAGCTGGACCGGATCGGCGTCCCGGTGCCGGTGATCGGGGATTTCCACTACAACGGCCACCTCCTGCTCACCCGCTACCCCGACTGCGCCCGTGCCCTCGCCAAATACCGGATCAATCCCGGGAACGTGGGAGGCAAGCGCGCGGACGAGCACTTCCGGGCCATCATCGACGTAGCGCTGCGGCAGGGGAAGCCGGTGCGGATCGGGGTCAACTGGGGGTCGCTCGATCAGAATCTGCTGACCGAGATGATGGACGCCAACGCCCGCGCCGCCGATCCGCTCGACGCCCGCACGGTGACGATGGAGGCGATGGTCGAGAGCGCCCTTCGCTCCGCGACGCTGGCCAAAACGGCTGGACTGCCGCACGACCGGATTATTCTCAGCGCCAAGGTCTCGGGCGTGCAGGACCTGGTAGACGTCTACCGGATGCTGGCCGCGCGCTGCGACTACCCGCTCCACCTCGGCCTTACCGAGGCCGGCCTTGGTGCCAAGGGGATCATCGCCAGCACGGCCGGGCTGAGCATTCTGCTGCAGGAGGGCATCGGCGATACCATCCGCGTGTCGCTGACGCCCGCACCCGGCGGCGACCGGACGGAAGAGGTGCTGGTGGCGCAGCAGGTGCTCCAGTCGCTCGGGCTCCGGAGCTTCACCCCGCAGGTCACCGCCTGCCCGGGCTGCGGACGCACCACCAGCACTTTTTTTCAGGAGATGGCCCAGCAGATCCAGGATCACCTGCGCGAGCGGATGCCGCTCTGGCGGGAGGCACGGCCCGGCGTGGAGGAGCTGCGGGTGGCCGTCATGGGCTGTGTGGTGAACGGCCCGGGCGAATCCAAGCACGCCCATCTCGGCATCTCACTGCCCGGCACCTTCGAGGAGCCCAAGGCGCCGGTCTACGTGGACGGCCGCCTGCTGGTCACGCTCAAGGGTGACGGAATCGTAGAGGAGTTCCTCCAGATCCTCGAGGACTACGTCGCGTCGCGCTACCGCCGCGCGCCGGCCGCTCTGGGGCTGGCGGAGCCCGTGGCGCCCCGCTGATCGCCGTGCAGGCCGCCACCGTTCTGGATCTCTCCCTGCGGGACCGCCCCTGGCTGGCGTTCCCGGTGCTCTTCGGCGCCGGCCTGGTCACCAGCCTCACCCCATGCGTCTACCCCATGATTCCCATCACCGCGGGGATACTGGGCGGGGCCGGCTCCGCCGGGGTCACCCGAGGGCGGGCGGTCCGGCTGAGCCTGGTGTATGCCGTAGGGCTCGCCCTGGTGTACTCCAGTCTGGGGCTGATGGCCGGGCTCACCGGAACGCTGTTCGGCGCGGTGAGCTCGAGTCCGTGGGCCCTGCTCCTGATGGGAAACCTGCTGCTGGTGTTCGGTCTGGCCCTGTTGGACGTCTTTACGGTGAACGCCCCGGCCCGGCTCTCGGGCTGGGCGGCCGGGCTGGCGGGGGGCTCCTACCGGGGCGCTTTTGTCCTCGGGGCCACGTCGGGACTGGTGGCGGCGCCGTGCACGGCGCCGGCGTTCGCCGCGGTCCTCACCTTCGTCGCCGCGACGGGCAGCGGATGGCGGGGATTCGCTTACCTCCTGGTCTTCTCGCTTGGTCTGACCGCCCTGCTGGTGGCCGTCGGGATCTCGAGCGCCATGCTCGCCGCCCTGCCCAAGCCGGGGGCCTGGACCCAATGGATTCGCCGCGCCGCGGGCGTGCTGCTGCTGGTGATGGCGGAGTACTACTTCGTTCGAACCGGATCGGTGTTATGAGAGCGTTTCTGGCCGGGCTGCTGCTCCTGGGCGCCGCCCGCGTGACCTTGCTGGCCGCCCAGGAAGAGGGGCCCGCCGTCGGTGCCCGGGCGCCGGTGGTCCAGGTGCCGGACCTCGATGGGAAGCCGGTGGACCTGGGCCGATACCTGGGCAAAAAGCCGGTCTTCCTGGAATGGTGGGCCACCTGGTGCGAGCAATGCGAGGCGCTGCTGCCCCGGGTGCGGGCCGCGCGGGCCGAGATCGGCGATCGGGTCGAGTTCTTCGGCATCAACGTGGCGGTCAATCAGAGCCCGGAGCGGGTCCGCCGCTTCCTGGCCAAGACCGAAGTGCCATATCAGACCCTGTATGACGGAGAGGGCGTCAGCACCCGCGCCTACGCGGCGCCCGCGACATCGTACGTGGTCATCGTGGATCGCGATGGCCGGATCGCCTATACCGGCACGGGCGGGGACCAGGATTTTCTGCCTGCCCTCCGCCGGGTCGCCACCCCCTGATATCCATTCAGCCCAAAGGTTCGTGGCCTATGCGCGTCTCGCTCCTGGTCCTGGTTCTCGCCGCGGCCGGCGCTCCACTCGCCGCTCAGTCCAAACCGGTCTCGACTCCGACCGCGGTGCTCGTCAGCGGACCGCAGGTCGGACACTCGGCCCCGGACTTCACGCTGGCGTGGGCCAACAAGGACGGGGTCGGGCCCGCCGATAACCCGTATCAGCTCTGGCGGGATCGGGGGAAGACGGTGGTGCTCGCTTTCTTCCCGAAGGATTTCACCAGCGGCTGCACCGCGCAGATGCAGACCTTCGCCGAGCAGTTCGACACGCTGTTCGGGCCCGACGTGATCGTCGTCGGCATCAACGGCGACAGCCTCGAGACCCACCAGCGCTTCGCGGCCAAGCTCGGTCTGCCCTTCCGCCTCCTCACCGATCCCGACCTCAAGGTGGCCCGCAGGTACGGCAGCTACGACGGGTCGGGGCGCCCGCGGCGCACGATCTTCGTCGTCGCGCCCGACGGCCGGGTGCACTATCGGAATCTCAAGTTCAACCCGATGGACCCGAAGGACTACTCGGCTCTGGGCACGGCGGTGCGCGAAGCCCGCGGGAGTTGAGTCGCGCCATGCGGCGGCCCAGCGTCCTCTCGATCGCGCTCCTCGGGGCCGTCGCCTCGACCGGCACCACGCTCGAGGCGCGCGCCCAGGATGGTTCGGATGACGGCCGGGAGACCGCGGCGGAGTGGCACTTCTCGGAGACCCGGAAGGGATTCTGCGTCCAGCTTCTGCTCGATCCCGCCAAGCTCCGGGATCTGCCGAGCGGGATGCGCCTGCTTCCGGCGGAAGGCTTCAAGGATCTCCACCCGGTGCTGCAGCGGGTCATCAGCACCCAGCCGGAATTCAAGAGCTGGAGTCCCTCGTCGCTCTGCTTCTACTATCTCACCCGCGTCACCCACGGCTCCAAGACCATCGGGCAGCAGGAGGATCCGGCCAAGGCGCCAGTGCTGGGAATCTGGACCGTCGCGGGAGACGCGGGCGCGTCCGGTCCGGGGAACGTCGTCCTCGATTTCCGCTCCAACGACGGTGACTTGCGCGAGGCCGCGGGCGATGCCGGGCTCGACGCCGACAAGCTCGACAGCCGCGTCGGACCGGTTCTGAGCGAAGACGGCACCCCTCGCCCGAACGAGCGTCGCTACGAGATCAAATTCGGCAAGACGCTGCTGGTGTGGGACGGGAGAGGCGGCGAAGATACCACCCGCACGCCTCCGCCTGCCTCCTGGCACTGGCGGGCGCCGGGCGAGAATCGGCGGTGGGTGGCCGGTGACTTGACGCTCAAGGCCGCCAATTCGGTTCCCATGGTCGGATCACTCAGAGTCGAGGGCAAGGATGCCATGGCCCGCGCGCTCCAGGCGTCTCCCATCCGCTACGTCGGTCCTTCCTACGAGGGTGGCGAGGGGGATCTGCGTCTGCACTGAGGCCGTACTCACCGAAAATCGGCGTTCTCCCCACACGTGTTTCCGCCCGTAAAACCCCATGTCGAAAGTGTTCAAAACGAATTCGTCTGAATAAGTGCCGGCAGGGTGGCGACAGTGGCACCTTGCTCGGATGCCATAAAGATCACACACGGTATCTACCACAATGACAGGAATTTGTGGATCTGTAATAAAGTACATTATGAAGCGGAGGGTCGGAATTTTGATACCCGTTTCGGTCTCGTGGGATTTGCACGTCTCGTGGTTTTCAACATGTGGAAACCGTCCGGCGGGGTCGCGGATGACGCCATTCCCCTCCACATGAGCCTTCCCCAGGCGGCCGCATCACCTGCCACCGGCGGCGTCCTGCGTGCGCGACGAATAGAATCGCTCGCGCCGGGGTGCGTGGGGGATGCCATCTGGTGGGAACGGGGCAAGGTGAGAGCGATCGGCCCCCACGAACGGCTGCTGCGCGACGCGCCGGCGGCTCTGCCGCGATTCGAGCTGCCCGATACGCTGGTCACCCCGGGCTTCGTAGACGGGCACACGCACTTCGCGCTCTGGGCACTGGCCCGCCGACGGGTGCAGCTCGCCGGAGCCGTCAGCCGCGCCGAGGCGGTTCGTCGGGTCGCGCTGGCGATGCCGGAGCAGGGGTGGGTGATGGGACAGGGCTGGGACGCCAACGGTTGGGCAGAGCCGCCGCACCGAGCGCCGCTCGACGCGGTGCACTCGCTTCCGGTCTATCTCGATAGCCTCGACGTGCACGCGGCCTGGGTGAACACCGCGGCGCTCCGCGCGGCCGGCGTGGGAGCCGACACGCCGGATCCGCCGGGCGGCCGGATCGTCCGAGACGGCGCGGGAGAGCCTACGGGCCTGCTGCTCGAGCGCGCGGTCGAGCTGGTAACCCGGGCGCTGCCGCGTCCACCGGCCGATCGCCTGGACCAGGCGCTGCTCGAGGCGCAGGCCGAGGCCCATCGCCTGGGGGTGACAGGCATCCACGATGTGGAGGACGATGCGGCGCGGGCCGCCTTCGGCCGGCTGGATGCGGGCGGGCGGCTGCGTCTGCGCGTGCTCTTCCACGCGCCGGTCGCCTCGCTCCCGGCACTGGTGCGCGCGGGCGAGCGCAGCGGCGCGGGCTCCGAGTGGCTCACGCTCGGTGGCGTGAAGATGTTCCTGGATGGCAGCCTCGGCAGCCGCACCGCGTGGATGCTGCAGCCGTACGAGGGCAGCCGGGACCGCGGCATGCCCATCACCGACGCGGTCGATGCGGCGCGAGCGATGCGTCTCGCCGCGCAGCACGGGATCGCGTGTACCGTCCACGCCATCGGCGACGCGGCCGTGCGCCGCGCGCTCGATCTCATGACGCCCCTGCCGCGGGCCGCCCTCCCCCATCGCATCGAGCATTTCCAGTGCGTTCACCCGGCGGATCTCGACCGCGCGGCCGCCGCGGGGATCGTGGCGTCGATGCAGCCGGCCCATCTCCTCACCGACATTCCGCTGGTGGACCGGCACTGGGGCGTGCGCGGCGCCGGCGCCTACCCCTTCCGCTCCCTGCTGCAGCGGGGCACCTCGCTGGTGTTCGGCAGCGACGTGCCCGTCGCGTCCATCGATCCTCGGGAGGGCGTCTTCGCCGCGCTCGATCGAACCCTGGCCGACGGCTCGCCCGCCGGCGGCTGGCGCGCGGAGGAACGACTCGCCTTCGCCGAAGTGCTTCGCGCCTACGGCGCCGCTCCCGCCGCCGCGGCCGGGGTCGGGGGGCGGCGAGGGACGCTGGCCGTCGGAATGGACGCGGATTTCGTCGCCTGGGCGGTGGACTCGGCGGTGGAGCGGGGAAGCGGCGCCGCGTTCCGTGCGGCGCGAGCCGAGCTCACCGTGGTCGGCGGAGAGATCGTGATGCGGCGGTGACGGGCCCGCATTAAACTCCGACATGCCGCAATCGCCGGTTCGTCGCACCAAGATCGTCGCCACGCTGGGACCATCGTGGGACCAGCCCGCCCAGATGGCCGCGCTGCTCGACGCGGGCGTCAACGTCGTCCGCATCAACGCGTCCCACGGAAGCCCCGAGATTCGCGCCCGCTGGATCGCCGACCTGCGCGAGGTGCTCGCGGCGCGGCGGGACTCGGCCGCCATTCTGCTCGACCTGCAGGGGCCACGGATCCGGATCGGCGACCTGACGGCGCCGCTCCGCCTCGAGGCGGGACAGCGGGTCGTCTTCGCCCCCGAGGCCGAGGCCGGTAGCGACGAGATCCCCACCACCTACGACGACCTCGCGGGCGACGTCCAGGTCGGCTCCCGGATCCTGCTCGATGATGGCCTGCTTTCGCTCGAGGTCACCGGCCGGCGCGGCCGGCGGGTGGACGCGGTGGTCCACTACGGCGGCGAGCTGAAGGCCCACAAGGGGATGAACCTGCCCGGCATCGAAGTGAGCGCGCCGGCGCTCACCGAGAAGGACCTGGACGACGTGCGGGCCGCGGTCGAGCTGGGCGTGGACTACGTGGCGCTCTCGTTCGTCCGGCGGCCCGAGGACCTGGAGCAGCTCCGAGCGCTGGTGCCGCCCAGCATCAAGCTGATCGCCAAGATCGAGAAGGACACCGCGCTCAAGAATCTCTGCCCTATCCTCGACGCCTCCGACGCGATCATGGTGGCCCGCGGCGATCTCGGCGTCGAGCTGCCGTTCGAGGAAGTCCCCCTGATGCAGAAGCAGATCATCCGGGAGGCGAGTCTCCACGGCAAGCCGGTCATCACCGCCACCCAGATGCTGGAGTCGATGGTGCTGGCGCCCCGGCCAACCCGGGCGGAGGCGTCCGACGTCGCGAACGCGATCCTCGACGGCACCGATGCCGTCATGCTCTCCGCGGAGACGGCGGTAGGCCGCTACCCGATCGAGGCGGTGCGGGCGATGGACCGGATCGCGCGGGAGATGGAGTCGCAGCGCCAGTCGCGCGGGGTGACCCTGGACGTCGCCTTCGGGCGGCGGGTGAGCGAGGGCGTGGTCCTCCCTCATCACCGGCGGCGGGAGAGCGGACCGGTGCGCACCGAGGATGCCATCGCCGTGGCGGTCTGCGCGGCCGCCGAGATGCTCACGGCTCCGGTGATTCTCTGCTTCACCAGCAGCGGCTTCACGGCGCGGAAAGTCTCCACCTGCCGGCCCTCGGTGCCGATCTTCGCCTGCACGCCCGAGCCCGAGACCCATCGGCAGCTCAGCCTGGTCTGGGGCGTGAGCTCGGCGCTCATCGGCCACTACACCGACTACGACGCCATGCTGGGCGCGGCGCGGCGGCAGATCCTCGAGCGGGGACTGGCCCGCCCCGGTGAGCGCCTGGTCGTCACGGCGGGTGTACCCTTCGACATGCCCGGGACTACCAACCTCCTCAAGATCGAAGCAGTTTAGGACATGCGGCTCACGTTTCTGGGCACCGGAACGTCCTTCGGTGTGCCCCAGATCGGCTGCGACTGCGGGGTCTGCCGCTCCACCGACCCGCGCGACAAGCGGACCCGATCGGGAGCGGCGGTCCAGGCGAACGGCGCCACCATCCTCATCGACACGCCGCCGGAGCTCCGGCTCCAGCTCATCGCGGCGGGCCTCACCTCCGTCGATGCGGTGGTCTACACCCACGAGCACGCCGACCACGTGAACGGCATCGACGATCTCCGGAGCTTCTCGGTCCGGAACCGCCGCGCCCTGCCGGTGTACGGTCCGGCCGAGACGCTCGAGCAGCTGCGCGAGTCGTTCGCCTACATCTTCGACGGCCAGGCCCCCTACGTCGGCACCTCGAAGCCGAATCTCGAGGCGCACGCCGTCGAGCCCGGGCGGCCGGTCACCGTTGCCGGCATCGAAGTGCTGCCCCTGGCCTTCCGCCATGGGCCCATGCGCGTCTTCGGCTACCGGTTCGGCGGCCTGGCCTACATCACCGACGTGAAGGCGGTGCCCGAGGCCGAGCGCGCGCAGCTGCACGGGCTCGACGTCCTGGCGCTCAACGCGCTGTGGTGGCGCTCCCATCCGACCCACCTGAGCATCGGCGAGGCGGTCGACACCGCCCGCGCGATCGGGGCCGGGCGGACCTACCTCACCCACCTGACTCACGAAACCGGGTACAGCGCCCTGGCGGCCGAGCTCCCGCCGGGCATCTATCCGGCCTATGACGGATTGACCGTGGAGATTCCGTGATCACGCTCGAGTATGGACGGATGTTCCAGGACCGCCTCGACCAGCGGCACGGCCTGCCCCGCGCGCGGCTGGCCGAGCTCGTCGGACGATTCGCCGAGGTGCAGGCCGAGGTGCGCCGCCGTCGGGGCGCGGGGGAGTACGGGTTCTATCGGCTGGTGGACCAGGGGGACACCGTGCGCCAGATCTCGGCCTTCGCCGAGGGACTGGGCCAGGCGCACGACCACGTCCTCGTCCTCGGCATCGGCGGGTCGGCGCTGGGGACCAAGGCGTTGCTCAACGCGCTCCGCCGTCCGGCCTGGAACGAGCTGGACGACGAGGGACGCGACTTCTTCCCCCGGCTCACGGTGCTGGAGAACGTGGACCCGACCTCGGTCGACGCGGCGCTCCGGCGCATCGATCCGCGGCGGGTGCTGGTGAACGTGATCAGCAAGTCGGGCGGCACCGCGGAGACGATGGCGCAGTACCTGGTGGTCCGCCAGTGGCTGGAAGACGCCCTGGGCGGCGCGGCGGCCCGGCATCTCGTCTTCACCACCGACCCGGCGCGAGGCGCCCTGCGCGAGCTCGCGGGCCGCGAAGGCATCGCGACCCTCGAGGTGCCGCCCGATGTGGGGGGGCGCTTCAGCGTGCTCTCTCCGGTCGGCCTGCTGCCCGCGGCCCTGGTCGGGATCGACGTCGCCGGCCTGCTGAGGGGAGCGCGCCAGGCCATCGACACCGCGGACGCCGACGAGCTCGCCCGGAATCCGGCGGCACTGTACGCCGCACTCCACTGGGCCGCGGATGCCGATCTCGAGGCCCGGATCAACGTGCTCATGCCGTACACCGACCGTCTGCGCGAGTTCGCCGAATGGTACCGGCAGCTCTGGGCCGAGAGCCTGGGCAAGCGGGCCGACCGCGCCGGGCAGGTGGTACATCGTGGGCCGACCCCGGTGGGCGCCGTGGGTGCGACGGACCAGCACAGCCAGGTCCAGCTCTTCATGGAGGGTCCCTACGACAAGGCGATCACCTTCGTCGTGGTCGACGACCTCGGCGTCGAGCTGAAGATTCCCGCGCGGGCGGACCTGCCGCCGGATCTGGCGTACCTGCCCGGCCACGGCCTCGGGGAGCTTCTGCGGGCGGAGTACGAGGCCACGTCGGCGGCGCTGGCGCAGATGGGTCGGATGAGCTGCACCCTGCGCCTGCCCGATCTGAGCCCCGCGAGCCTGGGTGAGGCGATCATGTTCCTGCAGCTCGCGACGGGATATGCCGGGGTCTGGTACGGGGTGGATCCATTCGACCAGCCCGGCGTGGAGCTGGGCAAGAAGCTCACGTTCGGGGCCATGGGCCGGGCCGGCTACGAGGAGCACCGGCGTCCGTCCGAGGCGCCCTCCAGCGACGTCGCCCCGTGAGGCTGCGCGTTTGACGGTCCACCACCCTCGGCCTACCTTTTCCTACCCATGAAGGAGACGCCCGTTCGAATGAGGATGACGACGCATGGTTGATGTGACCAGGCAGCTGGTGGAGCTTTATGGCGGGGCGGTGACCCTGGCCGGCAGCGGGGTGACGGTCCGCGACGCCGCCCGCCTGCGGAGCGACGCCACCGATCAGCTGGCCTGGCGGGCCGTCTTCGCCGATGGCGACGAGCGCGAGGCGGCCCGTTGGCTCCTCTGGGAGCTGGGCCAGGCCACCGGTGCCCGCCCGGCGTCCATCAACGCGCTGTACCTGGCGCGGGGCCGGGGCGAGGTCCAGGGCTTCACCGTGCCGGCAATCAATGTGCGGACCATGGCCTACGACACGGCCCGAGCCATCTTCCGCGCCGCGCTGGCCGGCAAGGCCGGCGCCATCATATTGGAGATCGCGCGCTCCGAGATCGCGTACACCGAGCAGCGACCGGCCGAGTACGTCGCCGTCCTGATCGCCGCGGCCCTGCGGGAGGGGTACACCCTCCCGCTCTTCATCCAGGGCGATCATTGCCAGGTGAACCACAAGAAGTATCAGGCCGACGCCGAAGGTGAAGTCGGTGAGGTCAAGAAGCTCATCGCCGAGGAGGTCGGAGCCGGTTTCTACAACATCGACGTGGACACCTCCACCCTGGTGGATCTGGCGCACGCGACCCTGGATGAGCAGCAGCGGGCCAACTTCGAGCGCGCGGCGGAGATCACCGCGTTTATCCGTGGACTGGAGCCCGAGGGCGTCACGGTCTCGGTGGGCGCGGAGATCGGCGAAGTCGGCATGAAGAACAGCACCGTGGAAGAGCTGCACGCCTTCATGCGCGGGTACAACCGCTCGCTCGCGGCGCTCGGCCGTCATGCCGGGATCAGCAAGATCTCGGTGCAGACCGGGACCTCGCACGGCGGCGTGGTGCTGCCGGACGGTTCGATGGCCGACGTCAAGCTGGACCTCCAGGCGCTGGAGGCGCTGAGTCGGGTGGCCCGGGAGGAATACGGGCTGGCGGGCGCGGTGCAGCACGGGGCGAGCACCCTTCCGTCCAACGCCTTCGGTAACTTCCCCCGGATCGAAACGGCCGAGATCCACCTCGCCACCAACTTCCAGAACATCGTCTTCGACCACCCGCGGCTGCCGACGGAGCTGCGGGCGCGGCTCCGCACCTGGGTGGACGACAACGCCGCCGGCGAACGGAAGAGCGGCGACACCGACGAGCAGTTCTACTACAAGGCACGCAAGAAGGCGATCGGCCCCTTCAAGCGGGAGTTCTGGTCGCTCCCGGCGGACGTCCGGGAGGCCGTGGCGGCCGATCTGGAGCGGACGTTCGCCTTTCTGTTCGAGCAGCTGGGCGTGAACGGGACCGCCGATCACATTCATCGATTCGTCCAGGCGCCGCTGCAGCATCACGCGGCCCTCAAGCCGGCGCTGGTCGCGGCCGAAGACGACCCCGACGCCGGGGAATAGGAGCGGGAACATGCGTCGCAAACAGGGCAGGGAAATCGTGTACGTGGAGCGGGGGGGCGACTCGTCCGCCAAGTGGCTCTTCTGGGGCGCCGCGCTGGGCGCCGGGCTGGCGCTGCTCTACGCGCCCCGGAGCGGGGAAGAGACCCGCCGGGTGCTGCAGCGCAAGCTGTGGAAGCTCCGCGCGATGACGGAGGAGAAGTTCGACGAGCTGGCCCAGCAGTTCGGCGGCGGCAAGGAGCTGCTGCCCGAGCTCGACGACGAAGACGAGGAAGACCTCTTCGGCATGCCGGAAGCGCCGGCGCGCAGCCGCGCCCCGGCCGGCGGGGGGTCCGCCCGGGAGGAGCTCGAGCGCCGGCTGGCCGAGTCGCGAGCCCGGCGGCGGGCCTCGGGGGAGCTCGAG
>DATEIR010000173.1:0-2339 GCA_035278885.1 Gemmatimonadales bacterium
GGGTGCGCACCCAACCATCACGCTTTTCCTTCGTGTCCTTCGTGGCCTTCGTGTCTTCGTGGTGAATCATCGCGGGAGCCCCTCGCGGGCGGAGGCGTACGCTTGTTCCACCAGCTCGAGCCCTGATTGTGCCCGGGCCAGCGTCATGACCGGTTCGCGGCCGGTCCGGATCACGTCGAGGAAATCGGTCCACATGGCGCGGTTGCCGCTGATGTCGCGGAGGCCGGGAAAGCCGAGCTTCGTGCGCTTGCCCGTGAGCGAGAGGAAGATCCCGTTCGACTCGAACGCGGCCGCACCGCCGGTCCCGTAGATGCGCGAGATGCGGACGCCGTGCAGCGGCGAGGGGACCTCCCACGAGTGCATCAGCATCCCCACGCCGCCGTTGGTGTAGCGCACCACCACCAGCATGCTGCGCTCGAGACCCTCGGCGGGCCCGGGGCGATACCCCTGCACCGACGCGACCTCGAGGCCCACGTTGGCCAGCAGGTCCACCCAGTGCACCCCGCCCTCGAACAAGGCGCCGCCGCCCGCGATCGCCGGATCGTCGCGCCAGCCGTGGCTCCGCTGCTGCTTGACCGCCACCAGGCTCAGGAAGCGCACTTCGCCCAGGGCGCCGGAGGTGATCGCGTCCCGCATCGCCCGGGCGATCGGCTTGTAGCAGTAGTTCTCCGCCACCATGACCCGGCGGCCGGTGTGGGCCTCGACCGAGCGGACGCGGTCGAAGTCGGTCGCCTTGAGGAAGGCCGGCTTCTCCACCACCACGTGTTTGCCCGCATCGAGCGACTCGAGCGTGAGCGCGCGATGAGTGTCGGGCGTGGTCGCGACCACCACCGCGTCGATCCGGGGGTCGGCCAGCGCCTCGGCGTAGGAGCCGAAGGCCCCGGCGCCGGAGAGCTCGCGCCGATACTGCTCGGCGGTGGCGGGCGTGCGGCTGGCGTAGAAGCGCCCGACCTGGGGCGCGAGCTTGCGGAGCACGCCGGTATGGGTGCGGGTGGCGCGGCCGCAGCCGAGGAAGGCGATGTTAATGCGCCGCTCCGGCGTGGCCGGTCGCCGCGGCGACGGGGGCCCGGGCCAGCAGCCGCTCCGCCGACCGCAACGCGTTGGCGGCGATGGTGAGGCTGGGATTCACCGCCGCCGAGGTGGGGAAGACGCTGGCGTCGGTGACGGTGAGATTCTCGATGCCGCGGAACCGACCGTCGGGATCGAGCACGCTGGTGGCCGGATTGGCGCCCATCCGCACCGTCCCAACGCCGTGGCTGAAGGTGTGGATCTTGTGCCGGTACCAGGCGAAGGCGCCGGCTTTCCGGAGCACCTTGCGCGCGGTGCGTATGAGCAGCTCGCCGGCCGCCAGGTCGCGCTCGCTGTGGCGGAACCGGATCCTGAGCCGCGGCAGCCCCCACCGATCCGGCGGCGACTCCCGGTCGAGCAGCACCCGATTCTCGTAGCGCGGCTGATCCTCGGCCATCACCAGCAGTCCCGTGAGGTTCCGGACCAGCGGCGCCAGCACCGGCGCCAGCAGCCTGGGCATTTCCGCCTTCACCAGCGCCACCGGCGGCGTCGGCAGCTGCTGAATCGCCCCGATCGGGCCGTCAATGGAGGACGCCGAGTCGCCGAGTCGCGGAGTCGCTGCCCCCTGCGCCCCTGCGTCTCTGCGCCCCTGCGCCCCCAAATACAGATCATGAATCCCGAGCTGCTTATGAAACCTCCCCTCCCGGTCCGGCGGCGTGGGGAAGATCCCGAAGATGATCTCGTTGTAGTGCCGCATCAGATAGCGCCCGACGAGATCCCCCGCGGGGTTCACCCGCTCGAGCCCGGAGGCGAGCAGCAGGTGGGGCGTCGCGACCGCGCCGGCGGCGAGGATCACCTCGCGGGCTCGATACACGGTGGGGGTGCCGCCGGCCAGCGGCACCGCTTCGACGCCGGTGATCCGCCGCCCGTCGTGCAGCAGCCGGGTGACCACCGTCTCCGCCTCCAGCTGGAGGCCGCGCTCGAGCAGCGGCTGCAGCACGGTGGTGGCGAGATCGTTCTTGGCGCCGAGGGCGCAGGCGAAGCCATCGCAGGTGCTGCAGGCGATGCACGCCGAGCGGCCGGGCGAGCCCTGGTGGTTGATGGCGAGGGGAAGCCGGAACGGGTGAAGGCCCAGCGAGCGCGCCGCGGCCTCGATCCGCCGGCTCACCGGCGCCAGCTCGGCGGGCGGAAACGGGTAGGGCGCGCTCCGGGGCGGGGCCGTGGGGTCGCCGGCGTCCGTCCCGGCCACCCCGATGGTCCGCTCGGCGCTCAGGTAGTAGGGCTCCAGGTCGCGGTAGCGAAAGGGCCAGGCGGCGCCGGAATCGCCGGTG